>CAYUJK010000315.1:0-4884 GCA_964444895.1 uncultured Roseivirgaceae bacterium | reverse complement strand
ATGATGCTCATGGGCCAGATGAAGTCTTTTCCGATATGCGGTCCGCCGATGCCTTCGGCTGCTTTTCCCCGGGAGAAGTAAGGATTGTCCTGGCTCCATACAAACTTTCGGGTGTTTTGGTACAGAGGGTTATTGATGTCTAAACATCCCAGGTAGGGGAGGGATAACAGGCTGGGAATATTGGCGTCGTCCATCATCAGTCGGTTGCCGAAGCCATCTACCTCGAAGGCCAGCATGTCACCATACTTCGGATGCCGAATGACGGCATGTTCCTTCAAAGCGCTTTCCACTTCGTTTGCCAAAGCCTTGAATTTTTCGCTTTCGGGTTGTTTGTGCAAAACAGTAGCATAGATTTCCGCTAATTGCTGCAGCGACACTACGGCAAAATAATTAGAGGGAATGAGGAACAGAAAAACCGTGGCATCGTCCGATGGACGGAAGGCCGAGGCAATCAAGCCATTAGGCCGAATCGGATTTCCAAAACCATTTCCCGGCATAGAGTCGGTAGGCTTGGGGGTGATCCTCATGAACGTGTAGGGGCCGTCACTTTCTTTTCGCTGTTGCGCAATAAATGTTTGATAGATCAGATCGACAGACTTTTGCCAGTTTTCATTGAAGATGGAGGTGTCCCCTGTTTCTTTCCAGTAGTAGTAAGCCAGCCTTACCGGGTAGCACAGAGAGTCGATCTCCCATTTTCTTTCGTGAAGACCGGGTTTCATATCGGTGAGGTCGTCCTTCCATTCGCCTTCCTCGGTTTCGGTTTTATAAAAAGCGTTGGCGTAGGGGTCGAGCTGAATGCATTTGGCGTGGCGGAAAATCAGGCCTTTCACTAAATTTTGTAGCTCCTTGTCTTTTTTCATCAGGGGCAGGTACGGCCACACCTGCGCGGTGGAGTCGCGCAGCCACATGGCATCGATATCGCCGGTGATCACAAAGGTGTCCGGATTGCCGCCCTCGTTGCTGTACTGCACGGTAGTGTCCAGGGTATTGGGAAAACAGTTTTCAAACAACCAGGCGAGCTCAGGGTCAGCAATTTTTTTCTTCATTTCCCTGATTGTTCTCTCCACTTCTTTACTCACAAAGTTTCGTTCGCTTTCGGCGGGTCTGTTAGAGGGAAAAGTTTCGCCGAAGATGTTTCCATAAGAGAAAGACAGGGGGAGGGACATGGCGCCGATGCCGGTCATAGAGGTCTTTAAAAATGATCTTCGGGTCTGCATGGTATTAAAAATTTTATATAATTGAAGGTTTGCTTATGCATTAAAAATACATCAAAAAAATGGTAATGGAAGTGGTTTTAAGGAGGTTTTTTGTGGGATAGATGTGTGCTTTTAACACACTCGCTGAAACTCAGTAAAATCCAAAAAAGAAAAAATGATAGAAGCTAAAAATAGAACTTTTTTAAGAGCTGAGTTTTCATAATGCGATTTGTTAGCACTGTTACAGATTGTCGTAGCCTTTCGCTTAGTCTGCCACATTATAGATTACCGGCATCTTGCCTTTCCAAGTATTCCAAAGATCATCATCTGTTATTAGCCTTGCCATAAAGTGGCCAACATTAATACGGCTTGTTTTTCCGGGATTAAAAATAGGACTTCTTGTAGGGGAAATATGTGCTGTGTATTCTGTCACTTTCTCCTGGTCGATCAAGCCGTCAGGGCGAACAGCTATCCATTCAATAGAAGGATCTTTTTGACCAATGTTAACCCTTAATAGATCAGCTGCCTTTTCATTGTCCGGATGGGGTGGCAACAATACCCGAAGTAATCTTGTCACAATTTTCTCACCAATTGAAAAAGGTTCATCTATATCTCTGTTCCTGTTGCCAGTAGTATTCATCAGGACAAGTCTGACAGGTTTTCCCGGTGCATTTTGTTTAATTGCCTCACAAAGCACCCGCACAGCATTGGTAACAAGTTTCCGGGGCTTTCCAAAAACACCTTTAAAAGTCAAATTGTGCCCAAGGCAAGATGCCACTGCCTGGCAGTCTTTAAGGTATTCTGCCATCTCTTTTACATTGATTTCCGAGATGTTTGCTTTGATGATGCAGATTTTATCATTGTTTTTCCAGTTGGCAGGAATATTTGCCGACGAGCGAACTACTACTTTAACCTTTTGTCCTGCATCCAGCAACTGCTCCACCAAAAGTTTCCCCGTTGCACCGCTTGCTCCAACTACTAACGTTGTCATATTTTATGTTTGAATTAAATACAATCACTCCCGCGATTGCGACATGGAAAAAGGGAACGCCCCTTTTTGGGTTCCTCTTGTATAGCTGGGTTCGGCAGCCATAGTGAATTTTAGCTGGCCTCCCTTCATAATTTCTTCATGCCGGATCCAGTTTCTGTCGAGACTGGCGCCATTCAGGCTCGCCTCCTTGATGTAGTGATGTTCCCTAAGATTGTCAGTGGCTTCAATAGTAAAGGTATTTCCGTTTTCGAGGGAGAGGGTGATCTTATCAAATAGGGGTGAACCCAGCACATATTGATCAGAGCCAGGGGTGACGGGGTAAAAGCCCATAGCGCTGAAGACATACCAGGCCGAGGTCTGACCATTGTCTTCATCGCCGCAATAGCCGTCCGGCTCGGGTGTATAGAGTTTGTCCATCACATTGCGCACGTGGTATTGCGTTTTCCACGGCTCACCGGCGTAGTTATAGAGGTAGGTCATGTGTTGGATGGGCTGGTTGCCGTGCGCGTACTGGCCCATGCCCATCACCTGCATTTCCCGGATCTCGTGGATGACAATCCCATAATAAGACTCGTCAAACACCGGGGGCATATTAAAAACAGAGTCCAGCATATCTACGAACGCTTTTTCGCCACCCATTAACGTCATCAACCCTTCAACATCCTGAAACACCGACCAGGTGTAGTGCCAGCTATT
The DNA here is from genome assembly GCA_964444895.1 of uncultured Roseivirgaceae bacterium. Classification (GTDB taxonomy): domain Bacteria; phylum Bacteroidota; class Bacteroidia; order Cytophagales; family Cyclobacteriaceae; genus CAJXNP01. The sequence goes on along the minus strand of CAYUJK010000315.1, from coordinate 2,001 downwards.
GCCTTCGGTAAAGGCGTCACCCCATTTGAAGGGATTAAACGGGGACTGGAAACTTCCATCCTGATTTTTTCCCCTCATCAGTTTGGTTTCCGGGTCGAAAAGATTCTTGTAGTTCATGGCTTTTTGCCGGTATTTTTCCACTTCTTCGGTGGGTTTACCAAGCGCTTTGGCCAACTGCATGATCGCAAAATCGGCGTAGGCATATTCCAGGGTCCGGGCGGCATTTTCCCGTACGCCCACGTCATAAGGCACATACCCCAGTTCGTTGTAGTACTCGGCGCCAAACCGGCCCACGGAACTCACGGGACCCATGGAAGTGGTGTTTTTCAAAATGGCTTCATAGAGCGTTTCAATGTCGTAACCTCTTATGCCTTTGAGGTAAGCATCTGCAATCAGCGAGGCCGAGTTGGACCCGATCATGCAGTCGCGGTGACCCGGACTGGCCCACTCCGGTAGCCAGCCGCTTTCCTTGTAGGCGTTTACCAATCCCTCCATGATTTTGGTGTTCAGGTCCTGGTACATAATGGTGAAAAAGGGGAATACCGCGCGAAAGGTATCCCAAAAGCCATTGTCGGTGAACATGTATCCCGGCAGCACCTCGCCGTTATACGGGCTGTAGTGGACGACTTTCTCATCTTCATTAATCTCATAAAAACTGCGGGGAAACAGCAACACCCTGTAAAGGCATGAATAGAAAGTCCTTGTCTGGTCTAAATCTTTACCTTCCACTTTTATCCTGCCCAATTCCTCCTCCCAACGTGCTAAGCCCTTGCTTTTGGTGGTTTCAAAGTCGTCGCTTCCAATTTCCCTGTCCAGGTTCAGTTGGGCCTGCTCATGGCTAATGAACGAGGAGGCCACCTTTACATTTATTTTATCACCTTTTTTGGTTTGAAATCCGATCACCCCGCCCACATGCTCTCCTTTTATTTCCAGTTGGCCGGGATAAACGCCCTGGCTGTCCCAGGTGCCGGTGAAGGTGAATTCACGATCGAATTCCAACACGAAATAGTTGTGGAAATTGTGAGGAACGCCGCCGTGATTGTTACGGCTGTAGCCAATTACTTTCTTTTCTTCTGGCAGCACTTGTATGAATGAGCCCATATCAAAGCCATCGATTACAATAAAGGAAGAATCAGACTCTGGAAAGGTGAAGGAAAACTGTGTGGCCCTTTCCGTGGGAGTGAGTTCAGCCGTCACGTCGTGGTCGGCCAGATAGACTTTATAATAATGTGGTTTGGCAATTTCTGTTTTATGCGAAAACCAGGAAGCGCGGCTCTCTTCATCTACCGCCAGCTTACCGGTCACGGGCATGATGGAGAAAGCGCCGTAGTCGTTGATCCACGGGCTGGGCTGGTGCGTTTGTCTCAATCCTCTTATTTTATATGCGTCGTAATTGTATATCCAGCCGTCACCCATTTTGCCGGTTTGCGGAGTCCAGAAGTTCATGCCCCAGGGCAAAGCAATGGCGGGATAGGTATTGCCATTGGAGAATTTGTACTCTGACTTTGTGCCCATCAGCGGGTTGATCAAGTCTGTAACAGAGGAAGTCAGAGGCTCTGGTTGCTTTATTTCGCTGGTGCATGACAAAAGAACGGAGATAGTCAGCAGCGCAATGGAAGAAAAGTAGTTGTTCATTTTTTAGAGATTGAGACCGCCTCAAAAATAGAAATTTAATCGTTCTCCTCAATTCTGTTTGTTTTCAGCCATCATTTGTTGAAAGAAATAATTAAGCATCGCCTGCGAACCGCTACCGGTGACCTTGATTTGCTCGCTGTTTACATGTCCGTTGGTCTTTGAACCCAAATACGCGATCACACTTGGGATATCGTCGGGTGTCGTAATTCGTTGAGTGGGAAATGCCATTTTGGCTGTTTGCTGAAACTGTTGATCAAAAAGCTTCCTGGCGTTATCTGTGAGGGTCCAACTGGGAACTACGTCGTTGATCAAGATATTGTATTGCGAAAGTTCGGAAACCAAATTAGCTGTCAGGCCAAAAATGGC
>CAYUJK010000314.1:0-4891 GCA_964444895.1 uncultured Roseivirgaceae bacterium | reverse complement strand
CGAATAACTAAACATGGAAACAATCAGTTCACTCCCTCTAATATTGGGCTACATAGGCGTCGGGCTCCTGATCGGACTGCCGGGTGCCGGAAGCGCTATGGGTACTGCCATCGGTGGTATGACTACCGTAGGTGCTATTCGGAAGAATAAGGACGCGTTTGGCTCTTACATTGTCCTGAGCGCCCTCCCCGGAACACAAGGCTTGTATGGCTTTGGAGGTTACTTTATCATGCAGGATTTGCTCACTCCTGAAATTACGCTGCTGCAGGGCGCCGGAATATTGGGTGCTGGCATCGCATTGGGCATTGCGGGCTTGTTTTCCGGGATGTACCAGGGTCGGGTATGCGCAGGCGGCATTGACGCCATCGGCTCGGGCAACAACGTTTTTGGCCAAACCATGGTAATGGCGGTATTTCCGGAACTCTATGCCATAGTGGCTTTCGCCGGTGTGTTTATGATACGGGGTATGATCGGGTAACGTGAAGAGATCCGGGCCTTACCACAGGTAGTGCACGGGGTTCTTGATCATGGAATTATAAATCTCCTGTACGCCAGCCAACTGCTCAGGCGTCAACACTGGCAAAGCAGTTGCTGAGAGATTCGACTGTAGCTGAGACGATGAAGATGCTCCGGGTATGATGCAGCTCACCGCGTCAAAGCGGAGAATCCATTTGAGGGCGATTGGGGCCAGGTTGTCATGATCCGGGAACAATCCCTTTAATTTTCCTACAGCCTCCAAGCCGGTTTGGTAGTCCACGCCAGAAAACGTTTCTCCTTTGTCAAATGCCTCGCCGTTGCGGTTGAAAAAACGGTGATCGTCTTTGTTAAAAGAGGTAGCGGCGGAATATTTTCCCGTCAGCAGTCCACTGGCCAGGGGTACGCGCACGATGACGCCAATATTTTTCTTTTTTGCCAGTTCAAAAAATAAGTCGGCGGGGCGTTGACGAAACATATTGAAGATGATCTGAACGGTGGTGACATTGTCATAGTCTATGGCCTTTATGGCTTCCTCTACCTTTTCCACACTTACGCCCATGTTTTTTATTTTTCCTTCGCTCTTCAGTCGGTCAAAAAGCTCAAATACTTCCGGCATGTAGTACACTTCCCGGGGCGGGCAGTGTAGCTGAATGAGGTCCAGGCTCTCTATCCTCATATTTCGCAGACTGTCTTCCACATACTTGCGCAGCACTTCTGGCTTGTAGTTGATGTCGATGTGAGGGTGGATTTTGCGTCCGCATTTTGTGGCCACGTATACCTCTTCCTTGCGGCTGTTCACTACTTCTCCCACGGCTTTCTCGCTGAGGCCCATGCCGTACACATCTGCAGTGTCGATGAAATTGATACCCTTGTCGATAGCCTCGTGTACCAGCTTTTTGCCATCGTCAAAGCTAAGTTTGTGACTCCAGTCTCCACCAATTTGCCAGGTGCCGAGTGATATTTCAGATACATTGAAACCTGTTTTGCCAAGAAGTCTGTAGTTCATGATGTAGAAGTTTTTGAGTGAATACGCACAGCAAAAAAACAAAAAATGACGGACAAAAGAAGCATACAAATGTTTTTAGCGGGCATAAGTGCAATTCCATAGGTTTAATGCTGTGGTAATATGTAAATTTGCCTAAATGAAAATCGGTATTATCGGCGGCGGCGCTGCGGGGTTTATGGCAGCTATTACGGCCAGGGAATTTTTTCCGGAATCTGAGGTGACACTGTTGGAAAAGAGTGGCAAGCTCCTCAGCAAGGTGCGCGTATCCGGCGGAGGACGCTGCAATGTGACCAACGCCCTTGAAAGTCCGGCCTTATTCGCCAAAAACTATCCCCGCGGTGAAAAGCAGCTAAAAAAAGCATTTTCGCAGTTTTCACAAAAAGACACTGTAGCGTGGTTTGAAAGCAGGGGTGTGAAGCTAAAAGCGGAGCCCGATGGCCGCATGTTTCCCGTCACGGACAGCTCGCAAACGGTCATTAATTGCCTCATGGAAGCCGCACGTAAAATGTCGGTCAGGATCGAGACGCTCTTCCCCGTTGAGGGAGTGAAACGCCGCGACGATGGCTTCGAAGTGTTTAATGCCCGCGAATCTGCGCAGTTTGACCGGCTTGTAGTAGCTACCGGTGGAAGCCCGAAGGCTGAGGGCCTGCGGTGGATAGCTGAGCTGGGCCATGCTATTGTTTCTCCCGTTCCGTCTCTCTTTTCGTTCAATATGCCCGACGATCCTGTACGTAAGCTTCAGGGGCTGGCGGTGGCATACGCCCGGGTGAGGGTGCAAGGGCAAAGCCTCGACAGTGAAGGGCCGCTGCTCATCACGCACTGGGGCATGAGCGGTCCTGCCGTGCTAAAGCTATCGGCTTGGGGAGCACGGCTCCTGGCGGCGGCAAATTATCAATTTAACCTCGCTGTTTCGTGGGCCTTTCCCGAGGCGCATATTCGCAGCAGTCTTAATGAGGCCATAGTGCGTCATCCCAAAAAGCAAGTAACAAACTACAATGCCTTTTCGCTTCCGGGAAGGTTGTGGGATTTTCTGCTGAATAGAGCGGGCCTGCCTGCTACTAAACTTTGGGGCGAATGTGGGAAAAAAGACATTAATAAACTCACTGAAATACTGATGAACGACCTGTACACCGTGAAGGGAAAAACCACATTCAAGGAAGAGTTTGTTACCTGCGGAGGTGTAGACCTCGCCGATGTGAACAGTAGCACGATGGAAAGCCGCGTATGCCCGGGGCTTTTTTTTGCGGGCGAAGTGCTGGACATAGACGGCATCACGGGAGGGTTCAACTTCCAGGCTGCCTGGACTACCGGCTACATCGCCGGGAAAAATGCCGGGAAAAAATAAACCTCCGGATGTCTTCCGGAGGTTTAGGGTTTGCTTTTCAGATTAATGCCTGATCAGCGCATCAATCTTACATATCAGTGTCTTCACCTTCTACAGCAGTAGAATCTGCAGGAGCTTCCTCAACAGGAGCCTCTTCTACTGGAGCTTCTTCAACAGGAGCTTCTTCTACTACTTCAGTTTCTTCGGTAGCAGCGCTGTCTTTGCTGCCTGAGGTGCAAGCTGTGAAACCAATAAAGCCAGCAGCTAACATAATTAAAAATAACTTTTTCATGATAGTATTATTTTTTTAAAATTCAGGCTTAATACAAGGAACGAAGAAAGGTAACCCAAGTAATTATAGAAATTTTGGGTTACCTTTCGCAAAGGTATGTATTAAGAAAGCTCCTGTAGGTATGTTGGAGAAAACAAAAAATGAGGAGATGCCGCTGGTGACGGGTTTGCGCGAGGGGGACAAGGCGGCACTCAACAAGGTATATAAGTCGTACTATCCGGTGATTGAATCGCTCATTCTGAAAAATGACGGCTCGCAGATTGAAGCCAAAGACATCTTTCAGGAAGCGGTGATATTGCTTTACAACAAACTGCAGGAGAAGGATTTTAAACTTACTTGTAGTATTAAAACATTCTTGTACGCCATCAGTAAAAGGCTGTGGCTGAAGAGGTGGCACGAAAACAAAACGAAGGTCTTCGATACGGAATTTGAATCAGAACCAGGAGACCTCAACGATCTCGTGAAAGACTATGAGGAAGAAGAGCGTAACTTCAGCAAGATGGAAGAGGCGCTCAGTAAGCTTGGAGAACCGTGTGCTACACTTTTGAAAGATTTTTATATAGACGACATGTCGATGGTAGAAATCGCCGAGAAGTTTGGATACACGAATTCTGACAACGCCAAGAACCAAAAATACAAATGCCTCCAGCGTCTGAAAAAGTTGTTTTTTGAGGCCGGGGCCGTGAAAGAAGTAAGCGAAAGAACATGAACCACCAGGAACAATTTGACCGGTATTACCACGGCCGGTTAAGCCAGGCCGAACGAACATCTTTTGAAGATCAGCTTGCCCATGATGCTGACCTGAGAGAGGAATATCAGCGTTTTCAAGAGGTTGTACATCAGCTTGGAAAAAATGCTGAAAAGAAAAAAATGCTAACCGAGCTTGACGCCATTCACCGCGAAATGCTCAAGGAAAAAACCGGTAGAAAGCAGAGGAAGCTGGGGCGTACCATCCGCTTTCATTCCGTCACGATGCTTGTAGCGGCCACCGTGGCCTTGATCATCGTGTCACTCGCTATCTTTACCATCAATTATGTGAATTCCACAAAAACGCAGGAAGACAAGTACATCAGACTCAAGCGCGAAGTAGCCCTGATACAACGCTCACAACGCGCCATAATCGATACATTTAAAAGCAAAACCGCCGTAGAAGAAAATGTAGGGAAGTATACCGGAACAGGGTTTCTGCTGAACAAGAGCGGCTATGTGCTCACGTCGTATCACCTTGTAAAAGACCAGGACTCCCTCTCGCTGGAAAATGCGAAATTTGGAAGATTAAAGGCCTTTCTGGTAAAATATGATCCCGTGGTCGATCTGGCACTGCTGCAAATCAAAGACAGCTCATTTCAGCTTTCCCGGACTCATCCCTTTACTTTTAGCGACCAGGAGTCGTTGTTGGGAGAAAAGGTGTTTACGCTGGGATATCCGAAAAATGATATTGTATACAACGAAGGCAGCGTGAGTTCCCGCTCGGGCTACCTGGGCGACACCACCTCTTACCAGGTGTCTATTCCTTTGAACCCCGGCAATAGCGGGGGGCCGCTGATCAATGATTACGGCTGCGTGGTGGGCATCGTGAATGGCAAAAACGTAACCGAAGAAGGGGCAGCCTTTGCCCTGAAATCGGCCTACCTGAAGAAATTCTTCGAAGACCCTGCCGATACGGTGAACCTAGTAAATGTGCACTGGGGTAAATACAGCAATGTGTCTTACCTCAACAGACCAGGCCAGGTGAAAAACCTTTCGGATCACGTTTTTGAAGTAAAGGTGTACGAGAAGTAGCGGTGTAAGA
>CAYUJK010000313.1:0-4897 GCA_964444895.1 uncultured Roseivirgaceae bacterium | reverse complement strand
TTCGTGCACCGTGTAGAGCTGTAGCCCCATTTTGTATTTGGGTTTTGCTAAGGCCGAAAACGCCGGCGATGGCATGAAAGCAACAGACCCCATTATTGCCGTGTTTTTGATAAATGTTCGTCGATTCATGGGCTAAACATAGCCCATGAACAAGACAAATGCAATTTGTTTCGACAAACGACCCTCAATTTCGTCGAATGACAGGTAAAATGTTTTGGAGAAAATGCAACATATCGACTTCGCCTGATCCAATAATGAATAGCCAATAGCGATGGCACGGTGCATTGTAAGGAGCAAGGAACAAGGAGCAAGAAACAAGGAATAAGGAATAAGGAGCAAGCGGGGGCAGTTGGTGGTCCCCTGCTTGTCATTCCGGGTCAGGACATTTTTGTCAAAACGGACAAATTGGGATGACGGTGATATTTATCTGATCACCACGTCAAAGGTGTGGAATGTTTGTAGATATATGCAACATTGCAGGTACGACCCCGACGGGGTCGAATCCTTCCGATTGTCTATGAGCTATAAACATTGGAATCCTTTGGATTCAAAAAAGTACGTAACCACGTCATCGGTAGTGGATCCGCCGGCTGGCGGAGGAACGTAGGAATCTGGTGAATGGGAGTGACGCAAATCACATTCCGGAGGGCAGTGAGTCTGACTCCACGGTCTGTGGCACAGACCGCTACCATAGATATTTTAAGGTCCAGGTCTGTGCGCCACAGACCTGGGAGTGGGGCTGTTTAGGACTTACGCGTGGAGATACGAACCTTTGTTTCCTGACCAATGTGGGCCGTGAAGACCTGTCTGCCCTGACTGCCGTCAGGCAGGCGACAAGACAGTCACGACCCACAGCGGCTAAGATGTACGTTATAGACAGACCTATTTAAAATACTGATGGTATTCCTGATACGAATTTTTAAGTTGTAGAACGATTTCACTTGCTTTTGCTGCATCAGTCTGTTTCTCCAGCCGTTTTACAAGTTCGAGGTGCGGGTGCAGCCATTTGTGCAATTCATCGTGACTTTTTCCTTTCATCGTGCAGCTCTTTATTAGCTGATTGTTCTGGTCTTTTAGTTGTTCGGCCAGCACTTTATAGTCAGATTGGTCTTCCTGAATATAAGCATTTACCAGTTCAGAACCTGTGCGTACAAAGGGCTTCATTTCTTCGTTTACAACCCATTTTTCACCATTATTTAGTTCAATCGTTTCAGCACTTTCATCGTGATGATGCGCTGCATGGGTCTCTGCTTCCTGATCAGGTGTCGTTGTTTTTTCAGACTGACCAGAGCAACTCCACAAAAGAATACTGCCAAATACAATTAGTTTTTTCATGTCATATGTCGTTTTGATTTTTACTCATGTTCCTTTTTGGTCTTATCGGTGTTTACGAATAGTTCACATTAATCGACAAACAATATTCAATGATCAATAGGTTCCAACCTCCCAATTAACGCAACCAATCCAATCAATCTGCTTGTAGCAAACCTAATATCCATGGTCTGTGGCTCACAGACCGCTACCATAGATATTTTAAGGTCCAGGTCTGTGCGCCATAGACCTGGGAGTGGCCGAACACTGAATACATCCAAAACAACTCAACTCAATAGCCAATAACGAATAGCCAATAACCGAATACTGAACCCACCAATAACACAATAACGAATAACCATTAACCAATAGCCAATAACAAATAACCAGCAACGAGTAACCAAAATTACCCTCCACAGGCGATCATTTTACCCTAAGAAGGGGATTGACAGCAGGTGAGGAGCGCCCTACCTTTGTAATTATTTAGAATTAATCTAAATAAAAACAATTTGACCTGGCGATGCAAAAGACTTTACTTTTGATTTTACTCATGATTCCCATTCGCGTCTTTTCACAAGAGGCCCTCGTGACCTCTGTGAAAGACCCGATGGATAGTGTAAGGTCGATTCAACTCGAAGAACTTGTCGTCACTGGCCAGTACGAGCCTCAATCTGCCGAGAACTCCGTCTATCACGTGCGCACCATCGGCAAAGTGCGGATTCAAAAGCAAGGCGCTGCCACGCTCAATGAGGTGCTCACCAATGAGCTGAACATCCGCCTTTCGCAAGACCTCGCCATTGGAAATTCTTCCCTCAGCATTCAGGGCATCTCGGGAAATAATGTGAAGATACTGCTGGACGGCGTGCCCCTCGTGGGCCGCAATGGCAATGGTAACGACGTGGACCTCTACCAGGTAAACCTTCAGGATGTGGAGAAAATCGAGATTGTAGAAGGGCCAATGGCGGTGAACTACGGCGCCAACGCGTTGGCCGGCGTCATTAATATCATAACAAAAAAGAGCTCAACTTATACTACGTCCGTTAGCGCTATGCTCCATGAGGAAACCGCCGGGCAGGAGTACGGACTGGACCGGGGCAGGCACATTCAAAGCCTGTCGCTGCGACGGAAAATCAGCAACCGATGGTACGCGCAGGGCACTGTCACACACAACGATTTTAAGGGTTTCCGGGGCAACTATGAAGGGCGCCAACGCGAGTGGAACCCCAAGGAGCAATGGATGGCGGGTGGCTTGCTGAAATACTCCATTCATTCCCATGAAATATATTATAAACTGGACTTCCTGGATGAGAACATTTTGGCGCCGGGCCAGGTAAGGCACGAAGTTCTGCCCTCTGGGGTAAGGATGCCCTACGCATTTGATGAAGAATACCACACGCAGCGGCTTATTCACCATCTTCAGACGGATGGAAAGCTCGGTAAGGCAAGGTACAGTTTTACTGCTTCCTATTCGGATTTTGAAAGGACTAAATCCCGCTATTCAAAAAACCTCGACTCCGGGGCAGAAACCTTAACCACTGCTTCCGGCGACCAGGACACGAGCGCCTTTTCGGCATGGGTACTCAGGGGCTCTCTTACCGGGGCTTTGAATGCAACGTTGAGTTTCCAGGCCGGCTATGATATTAACCTGGAGAGCGCTTCAGGGGGAAGGATATCCGGGAACACACGATCCATCAATGATTATGGGGTTTATACTTCAGTAGAATGGCTTCCCCTGTCATGGGTAAAAATGAGACCCGGAGTGCGCTATGCCCTCAATTCGGTGTACGATGCCCCCGTATTGCCTTCTCTAAACCTGAAAATCGATATTGCCCCAAAAACCTCCCTGCGGCTTGCTTACGGTCGTGGGTACCGGGCGCCCACGGTGAGGGAGCTATATTTCGAATTCGTGGATTCCAACCACCGCATTTTTGGGAACGACCAATTGGAACCGGAGTATTCACACCATATTGACGGCAGCTTGTCGCGAAATATTGACCTGGGCGTTTCGGCACTGACGCTTAACCTCGGCGGTTTTTATAATGAGATCGATAACCTGATCACCATCAGCCAGTCGGCCACAGATGCCACTGCCTCCTCTTATGTGAACGTGCTTCGCCACAAAACCCACGGAATCATGGCAGAGCAGCAATACGCCGTAAAGAATGTCACGGCCAATATTGGCTTTTCCTACACGGGCCGCTACGACCGCTTTTCGGAAACGGACTCAGCGTCGCTTAAAAAATATTTCTATTCACCAGAAGTGAATGCCAGCATCGGCTATGCCATTCCCAATGTAGGCCTTGACCTAAACCTGTTTTACAAATACACCGGCAAGCTGCGCCGGTACAGAAATTCGGAAGATGGAAATGGCGTAGAAATCGGTGAAGTGGAAAACTTCCATTGGCTTGATTTCACTTTTACGAAGGCATTTGGTGAGAGCATCACCCTGAACGGCGGAGTGAAAAACCTGCTGGATGTCACCCGTATCGGTTCTTCTTTTAGCGGTGGAGGTGGGCACTCGGGAGGCAGCAGTTTGCCGGTGTCCTACGGACGGTCTTATTTCCTGAGACTCACCTACAACCTCAACCACGGGAAGTCGGAGTAGGGGGGAGCGGGATGGAATGATGGAATAGTGGAATGATGGGGTAGAGCAGCAGGAGGCAGCGGCAGGAGACAGTAGGCTCTATACGAAGCTTTCTGCGCGAAGGATGGAATAGTCGAAGTGCCGATCCATCGGCAGGAAGTTTAGAAGCTATGAAGAAAGGAATGATGGAGACCGATAACTATCGGATAGAAGGAGGGACTCACATTGACCGGAGTTAAACAATATTCCAATATTCCACTACTCCAACCATCCTTCAAAACTTGAACATGTACGTTAAACTTGACTATAAAATGATAAAAACAGTAAAACAACACGTGATACAGCCTGTAAGACAGGCAATGTTATTGACGCTATGCACAGCGATTTTAGCGGGTTGCAGCAGCGATGATGAAAATCCAGACCCTGGCCCTAAGATTGTTGCCGGCGCCATCATTGACGCGGAGGTGGGCGGACCCAATCAGCCCAACCAGGTGTTCATCCATTTCGCTTCTAAAGCCCAAACGGCTATTCCTCGAAGTAGCTGGGATTTGGCTTTTTATTCGGGCGATCAGTTTCGCGTTCAGCTAAATCTCTCGAACAGTGCGCTGGCGAGAGCAATTGACAAGACTGATCTCACAGAAGTAACGGCCGCTGACACCGTGGATTTTGGAGAGCAATTGGACATCGACGCCATTTTCAATGCGCTAATGATGGAGTCGCCGCCCGCATGGTTGTCGCAGGCTGCATCTTGGACAGACGATTCTTCGGGAGATCTTACCAAAACCGCCATTGCCGAAATAGCAGCTGACGAGGCAGCTAACCAGGTGTACATCATCAACCGGGGCAAAAACCCGGACGATAGCCAGCGGGGATGGAAGAAAGTGAGAATACTGCGAAAGGGCAGTGGCTACACCCTCCAACACGCTGACATTGACGCCGCTACTTTCGCAGAAATAGATATCGAAAAAGACGGGGACTATAATTTCAGCTTCGCAAGTTTTG
>CAYUJK010000312.1:0-4902 GCA_964444895.1 uncultured Roseivirgaceae bacterium | reverse complement strand
GGATTGTTGAGGGTGATGTTTTTTTCTATCGAGTCGGAAAAAAGGAACACATCCTGCATCACCACCCCAATTTTCTCTCTCAGAGCTCCCAGTTCGTATTCAAAAATATCCCGGCCGTCTATGTAAATATGTCCGCGATTAATGTCGTAAAAACGGTTGAGCAGGTTGATAATAGATGATTTTCCCGCTCCCGTAGCCCCCACGATGGCCAGGGACTTTCCGGGCTCCACCTTGAAGGAAATGTCTTTGAGCACGTAGTTGCGGTCTTCATAAGCAAACCACACATTTTTAAACTCCACCTCGCCGCGCAATGTATCCGGCACATGGGAGCCGTTGTTCGGCACCTGCTCGTGGCTGTCCAACAGCTTGAAAATCCGGTTGGAACTTACGATGCCCATTTGCAGGGTATTGAAGCGATCGGCAATCATCCGAATGGGCCGAAAAAACATTTGAATGTACATGATAAAGGATATCAACACCCCCAGCGAGGCCCCGGCGCTTTCCTGCAAAACCTCCTTGGCGCCCCACCACACCAGCAAGCCTATGCCCAGGGCCTGGATCACCTCGGCCACCGGAAAATACACCGAATAGTACATTACCGAACGAATATTGGCCTTACGGTGCTCCTCATTGATCTCCTTAAACTTTTTGTGCTCCCGCTCTTCACTGTTGAATATTTGTACGATGGCCATGCCCGTTACATGCTCCTGCACGAACGAGTTGAGATTACTCACTGCATTACGCACTTCGTTAAAGGCGTACTTTACCTTTTCCTTAAATACATAAGTAGAAAGTATCAGCAAGGGAAGGGTAGAAAGACTGATAAGGGTAAGCTTCCAGTTGATAGCAAACATCAAACCGAGAATGACCACCAGCTGCAAAATATCTCCCGCCAGGGCCGCCAGCCCTTCGCTGAATACCTCGGAGAGTGTCTGCACATCTGAAACATTACGGGTAACGAGCCTGCCTATGGGTGTGCGGTCAAAAAACCGGAGGTTAAGACTCAGGATATGCTTGTACAGCTTTACCCGCAGATCTTTGATGATGCTCTGCCCCAACCAGCCAGAAAAATACGTGTGCAGGTAAGCCACAATATCGCCGAGAACAAGCAGGCCCAGCAAGATCAAGACGATGTTGATAAGCCCCTGGTAATCGCCTACGGCTATGTAGTCATCTATCGCCATTGATACAAGGTAGGGCCGCAGCGGTCCCAGTACCGCCGTGAGAAGGGTGAGAAAGATAAGCAGGTAAAAATACCCCGAATAGGGTTTTACATATTGATACAGGCGCCTGAGCACATGCAGGTCGATGATATTGCCAATGGTGGTTTTATCCTTTTCCAAAATCTTTTATTTAATAAAAATGTGTTCCGGATACGCTACTTCAGAAAGAAAGAGTCCCGCTGCTGGCGCCGAACGTCCAGCCTTTTTACGGTCATGTGCTGCTAAAATTGCCTCAAATTCGCCCGTGGTTATCTTCTCTTCGCCTACCAACAGCAGCGTTCCCACAATGGCCCGCACCATACCCCGAAGAAAGCGGTTTGCTGATATGTGAAACTCCAGGCTTCCGTTTTCCTTATCTTCTAACCAATGCGCTGAGAAAACGTTGCAGAAAAAGTTGTTAACGTTGGTTTTTACCTTGCTAAAGCTTGTAAAATCTTTTTCCCCCGGCAGCAGCGCGGCGGCGGCGTTCATCTGGGCTACGTCCAGCTTCTTATACAACTGGTAGCTCTGGCCCCGGCTGAACGGATCTTTATGCGGGCAAATCCTGTAGATATACGAGCGCCTGGTAGCGGTATAACGCGCATGGGCCTCGGGCACCACTTTTCGGACTGACCGGATAGCGATATCGTCCTCTAATACGGCGTTGAGCTTGTACATCAGTTTCTCGGCTGCGTGCCGGGTATCGCTTTCGAAGTGGAAGAATTGCTGGTAGGCATGCACGCCCGCATCCGTGCGGCCACTACCTGTAATCTTCACCTCTTCCTGCAGCACAGTGCGCAGCGCATTCTCTATTGCTTGCTGCACGCTGTGAGCATTGTTCTGCGACTGCCACCCGTGGTACCGCGTTCCCAAATAGGCTACCTCTGCAAAATACTTCACGCTATCATTTCGTTGTTGGTGATCTTTCGATTGGCAGATGGATCTGTTTTCCAGGCTCATCGTGCTGACAACTCTTGCAAAATCAACACGACGCGAAATTATAAGTTTTCCGCAAGTATTTGGTTCAAATTTACAGGGGAGGTTTTTTATAACCTCCAAATGTAGTTTTATTTGTAAAAATTAATGCAAAAAGAAAATGATCCAACGAATTCAAACCCTGTTTCTTCTGGGAGCGGCCATCTGCCTGGGCGCCTATATTTCGATGCCGATATGGGAAAAAGTAAGCGCCGACGGCACCAAAAGAATGCTGCTCGATGCTTTCGGCTTTAAAACCTATATCCTCAATGATGAAAATACCTGGGAATTAGTCCACTCTTCTTACCCATTTGTAATTGCTATTGCCGCCGGATTGGCTATTTTAGTGGTGCTTTACTCTATTTTCAGGTACGACAACCGGCTGCTGCAGATTAAGTTAGGCGCGTTGACGGCCCTACTGGTAATGATAGCGGTAGCAGTATCGGTATTTGTGATTTACAAAAACGAGATGAACTTTGACCCTGATGTGAAAGCTACCCCCCAGGTCGGTTTTTTCATTCCGCTGGTGGCACTGCTGTTCAACTCTGTGGCCAACAGGTTCATCAAACGAGATGAAAAGCTGATTCGCTCCGTAGACCGTGTGAGATAGCAGCTTGGATAATTGAGGCATTCGGGAAGCACCGGATATGGAAAAGCTGACAAGAGATAAAACCAATGTCATCGCTTTCATGTTAATATAAGGTCAGTAACCTGCCCGACGACAGTGGGCTTAACAATCATAACAGATGAAACATATTAGCTACCATCTCCCCAAGTATCTCATTGTACCATTCCTCTTTGTAATAATGGCTTGCCAACAAACAGAAGATACCGTGAAAACTTACTATAAAGTAGAAGGAAACCCCTTGTTTAATGACTTTAACCAACCCATTGACTTTCAGTCGCTCAGTGCCGATCACATCCGGCAGGCGGCTGACAGTGTCATTGCATACGCGAGGGGCGAATTTCAGCACTTGTACAGCGTCCCTGACGGGGAACGCACTTTCCGAAACACCCTTTTGCGAATGGACGACATTCTCAACGACGTGGGGCGAGTGAGCAGCGTCATTTACCTGATGGGAAACACCCACACCGACTCGCTGATCCGAAATACTGCCCTGGAAACCCACACGGTAATCGACAAATACCTCAATGAGCTTTCGCTGGATGAGAATTTGTACCAGGCAGTAAAGGCCTTTGCTCAAACCACCGAAGCACAAAAGCTGAAAGGATACCGCGAAAAATTTTTGCGGGAAACCATGGAGAATTTCGAGCGAAATGGCTTTGCCCTTCCAAAAGAAGACCGAGACAAGCTGAAGGAAATTAAAGACGCCATCAGCGAAACCGGCAACGCCTTTAACAAAAACATCGCCGCACACCAGGATCACCTCTTGCTGGATGAAAAAGACCTGGATGGCCTGCCAGACGACTACAAGAAAGCGCGAAAGCAGGACAACGGTAAGTATAAGGTAGACCTCTCTTACCCTTCTTACATCCCTTTCATGAAATACAGCAGCTCGGATGCCGCAAGAAAGCAGCTTTTCATGAAGTACAACAACCGCGCAGTACCAGATAACCTTGACATGTTGCAGGAATTACTTCGAAAGCGGCAGGAGATGGCCAGGCTGCTCGGCTACCAGAGCTACGCGGAGTGGCGCCTGGAAGATCGCATGGCCAGGCAGCCCAATGTGGTCTGGGATTTTGCCTCCAACCTGAAAGAGAGTGTGGCTGTAAAGGCCGCCCAGGATTATGAAGAACTTCTGCAACTGAAGCCCGAATCTGCCGGGGATGTCATTCAGCCCTGGGAAACGGCCTATCTCAACAATATTTTGTTAGAAGAAAAATACCAATTGGACAACGAAAAAGTAAAAGAGTACTTTCCGCTGGACAATGTGCTGGATGGTTTGTTCAAAATTACCCAGACGCTTTTTGGCGTCACCTATCGCGAGATCGAAAATGCCAATGTTTGGCACCCCGAGGTAAGGGCGTTTGAAGTAATGGATGGCGACAGGCTGGTGGGAAGATTTTACCTGGACCTGTTTCCCCGTGAAAATAAGTTCAGCCACGCGGCGTGTTTCGGAATGATCAAGGGGAAAATGACCCCACTTGGCTACCAGGTGCCCAATGCCACGTTGGTGTGCAATTTCCCACCGCCCTCAGAAGACAGGCCTTCGTTGATGCCGCACGACCAGGCAGAAACCTTGTTTCACGAGTTCGGCCATGTGCTCCATCAAATGCTTACCACGGCAGAGCTCTACGCACAGTCCGGCACCTCTGTAGCACGCGATTTCGTGGAGGCGCCTTCGCAGATCTTTGAAAACTGGGTATGGAACTACGAGTCGCTGAAGCTCTTTGCCCACCACTATGAAACGGGCGAAGTATTGCCACCGGCGCTTTTCGAAAAAATGATCGCCGCGCGCAATGTAGGCTCAGGCCTGTTTGTAGAAAATCAACTGTACTACGGTCTCATCGACATGACTCTTCACGATAAGTACGATCCCTACGGCGAAAAAACGACCAATGAAGTGGTGGCAGAGTTGAAAAAAGAGATCACCCGCTTCCCGCATATCGAAGGCACACACTTTCATGCCGCCTTCGGCCACCTGAACGGCTATGGCGCAGGATACTATGGCTATTTATGGTCGCGCGTGTATGCCGAGGACATGTTTTCTATTTTTGAGGAAAATGGCATTTTGAACCAAGAAACCGGCATGCGCTACCGCAA
>CAYUJK010000311.1:3791-4925 GCA_964444895.1 uncultured Roseivirgaceae bacterium | reverse complement strand
GTTCGCGAGGCCGAAACCACAATTTCTTTTCCCAATATGATCTGGTCATTCAGGCTTACCGTGATATTGGAGGCATTTCCGGCTGTTACTTCCTGCTCTTCAGACTGATACCCAACATAAGAAAACACCAGCGTGAGTGGATAACCACCGTCTACATTAAGGCTGAATCTGCCATCTGCGCCAGTGATGGTACCGATTACCTTTCCCTTTACTACCACGTTTACGCCCATCAGCGGGTCACCAGTGGATTTGTCGGTAACAATGCCGCTCACAGAAACACCCTGCGCATCGACGCCCGTCACTGCAAGCGCCATCACGAAAAAAGCCGTCAAAAGACCAACTGTAAAAATTCTTTGCATACTCGTATCGTTTAATCGTACATTATTTCTAACTCCAGCCCCGGAGCACTCCGGTTAACAAATTCACAAAAACATTGGATAAAATATAGGAAAATATTATCACAAATTAATTTATCGGGAAATTTTTTATGACAATCCCAATATAGGACGGAAGGGTAGTTTTAATTTTTTCTAAATAAACCGGGTAACGGCGGGGTTAATGATTGAAAAAATCCCTGATAAGGCCGGCAACGTATTCTATCTCGTTCATTGAAAGTCCGGGGTAAAGGGGCAAAGAAAGCTGGCATGCGCAAATTTCATCTGTCACCGGAAACCTGCCACTTGTATGATCTGCATCTGTAAAGGCAGGCTCCAGGTAGTAAGGCGTCGGGTAGTGGCGTAGCGTTTGCACGCCTTTTTCGGCCAGAAAATGCCTGAGTTCTTCGCGCCTGGAAGTGAGTATGGGAAAAATGTGATACACGGGAACGGCCTCCCTGTATGAACTCATTAATTGGATATCTCCTGCCCCCTGTAGCTGTCGCCTGTACCATTCGGCCTGTTGTCTCCGCTGCTGGTTCCACTCATCGAGGCGCCTGAGCTTAACATTCAGAAAGGCTGCCTGTAGCTCATCCAGCCGACTATTGACACCGGCGTACGGGAAAGCGTGCTTATCGGGGCTACCGTAGCTTCTCAGTAGCTTTATTTTTTCGAAAAGGATTTCGTCGCTGGTATTCACAGCCCCGCCATCGCCCAGCGCACCCAGGTTTTTTACCGGATAAAAAGACGTCGCTGCGAG
>CAYUJK010000311.1:1349-3691 GCA_964444895.1 uncultured Roseivirgaceae bacterium | reverse complement strand
CTTGGAATTCTTCCTTCAAAAGTTCATCGGTATGATGAAAGGGGGTGTAGGGTATTTTCATGGATGAGATAAATATTAATAAACACAGTACTGTTAAGATAACTATAGGGGCTCCGAATAAACCTATAAGGTTTTCGGCCTGACTTAAAACTCCTTCATAAACCGATGGTCTGCCAAAGACAACATTGGCAAATCACCCTTACTATTGCCATAGGCGTATATCGAATCGTATTTTTCCAATTCAAGGTATTGCTTAATTCGCCGCACCTTCTCCTCGCCGTTGCAATTGGGGGTGGCGAAGTGCCCAGTAGCCCTGCCATTAACAAATTCCAGTGTGGTGCTGATGAGCTCCAGGGAATGTTCTTCTATCCAGGGTGCAAGCCAGACATCCAGGGATGCGCTGACTACTACGACCCTATGCCCTTGCGCCAAATGCCATCTTATTTTTTCCAGCGCTCCATTTAACACAATTTTCGGGATCACCTCGTGGCTAAATGACCGGCCTATTTCCCTGATTTCTGCTTCGGTCCTCCCTTTCAAAAAATAAGACAGCAACGCCCGCTTGGCTTTCCAACCTTCCTTCTTTACCGCCATGTAGTAAATGATAAGCGGCAAAAAACCGGCGAAAACGACATAAAAATAAAAGGTTCCAGCCAGGTACTTCAGGAATTCTAAAAGCGAATCTTTTCGGGTAATGGTACCATCAAAATCAAAAATCGCAAGATGATGCATGAAAAAAGCGTTGATTTACCAGCGAAGTAAAGTATTCCTTTTTAATTTCCCATTCTAAAAATTTTGTTTGCAATGAAAAAAATCGCTTCGATTATCCTCGCACTTTTCGGTATTCTTCCTGTGGTCGCCCAGGTAAACACGGGCACGATTACTTTTAAAGCGGAAGGCATGCAGGTGGCCCAGCCGTACTTTCAAAAAGGGCTGTTGCTCCTCCACTCTTTTGAATATGCCGACGCCGCGGAGCAGTTTCAAATGGCCCAGCTTCTTGACCCCGATTTTGTAATGGCCTACTGGGGCGATGCACTCTGCTACTACCATCCTGTATGGGGCGTGCTGGACTATCGAAAGGGTCGGGCGGCACTGCTGAAAATGGGAGTGTCAGAGGAAAGTCGGGCCGCCAAACCGAAAAACGAAGTAGAAAAAGGTTTTCTGGAGGCTGTGGAAGCGCTGTATGAAGAAGATAAAACAAACAACGAGCGAAAACAGGCTTATAGTGACCGGATGAAAGAGTTGTATACAAAACATCCCGACGAGGCAGAGGTTGCGAGTTTCTATGCCCTCTCGCTGCTGGGGCTGGCCTATGACAGCAGGGATTTAAAACAAATGGATGAGGCCGCGGCAGCCTGCCAAAAAGCGCTCACTAAAATCCCCGACCATCCCGGTGCGCTTCACTATGTATTACACGCCTACGACGATCCATCCCGGGCATTCAAAGGACTCGAAGCTGCCGAAAAATACCTGAAAATAGCCCAGGGCGAGCATGCCCTTCACATTCCGTCACATATATTTGCCGCCATGGGCTTGTGGGACAAGGTGGTACAAGCCAATGAGATGAGCTGGGAAGCCGCCGAAAAAAGGGTACAAAAAAAGAAACTTTCGCTGGAAGACCGCGGCTACCATTCGCTGTGGTGGCTGGTGTACGGCTACCTGCAGCAGGGAAAACATCAGAAAGCCGCGCAATTAGTGCAAGATATGTACAGGGATGCGCGCGTAAGTAATTCTGCCAGGAGCAAGCACTACCTCGTGGCCATGAAAGCCGCTTACCTGGCTGAAACCAACCATTGGAATCATTCTATCGCGAAAATAGAAATACCTACACATGACCTCAATATTGTATCCAAAACCACGGATCAGTTTTTGGGAGGATTGGCCGCGTATCACAAAAATGACGCAAGCCGGCTCAGTTGGGTAATTGGGCAGCTAAATGACCAGCGCACCATGGAGAGCAACCAAATGGGAAAAGCCTCCGCTTCTTCACCGTATAGCAGACCCACTACAGAAAATGACCTTCGACTGGTAGAGGCCATGGAATTTGAACTGAGGGCCCTGCTGGCTGTGCTCCAAAACGAGCCGGACAATGCCGTACTTCATGCTGAAAAAGCTACTCAGTTAGAAGAGAGTTCATCGCTACGAGTGGGGCCGCCCGCGCTGGTAAAGCCTGCCTACGAACTGTATGGCGAAATTTTGCTGACACTCAATCAACCCCAAAAAGCACCGGAAAAATTTGACAAGGCGCTTATGCGGTCTCCAAATCGCTCCCTGGCTGTATTGGGGAAATACCGTGCCTACAAAGCCCTTGACGACAAAGCGAACATGGCCAAAACCAAACA
>CAYUJK010000311.1:0-1249 GCA_964444895.1 uncultured Roseivirgaceae bacterium | reverse complement strand
CGCAATACCATTGTGCGCATTTACTCCATGACAAAGCCTATTACGGGCGTGGCTTTGATGACCCTGTATGAACAGGGAGCGTTTGACCTGGACGATCCGCTGGCCGACTATGCCCCGGAGTTTGCCGAGATGAAAGTGTTCACCGGCGTTGATGGTGAGGGCAAGCCTAAACTTGAGCCTGCAAAGCGACCCATTACCATCAGGGACATTACCCGCCATACAGCAGGCTTTGCCAGCAATGCCAACGTACCTGGTCTTGAAAAGCTGCTGAAAGAGACCAATCCCATGGCGCTGGAAAATACGCTGTCGGAAATGGCCCAAAAGCTGGCTGGCCTTCCCCTGGTATTTCACCCCGGAGAGCAGTGGGCTTATGGTCCCTCGGTAGATGTGCAAGCCTATCTTGTAGAGCGCATTTCGGGCAAGCCGTTCGATCAGTATATAAAGGAACAAATATTGGAACCCCTGGGTATGACCCACACACACTATGTGATTCCCGAGGCCGACCGGAGCAAATTAGCTGCACTGTATTTCCGAAACAGCGATGGTAAGCTAAACCGAATCCCTGAGGAAGAGGCCAATGCCTTCAACACGCAAGACTGGCCCATGAAACCCGGCGGATGGGGTCTGGTTTCTACATTGGATGATTACATGCGTTTTGCACAAATGCTTGTGAATGGAGGATCGCTCGACGGCGCCACCATCCTGAAACCCGAAACAGTAGAACTCATGGCCACCAATCACCTGGATGAAGGAATAACCGAGCGCATGTGGCTGCCCAGCAAAGGTCAGGTGGGATTTGGCATCGATTTCGCCGTGCGCCTGCGACCGCCAGCTTCAAGCGAAGAAAACAATGGTGTGGTGGGCGAGTTTTTCTGGGATGGAGCTGCCAGCACCGTATTTTGGGTGGATCCTGTGAATGAGTTGACAGCAGTGCTGTTCGTGCAGCTAATGCCCTTTGACCAGGTGAAGCTGCACAAGAAATTCCGTGACGCCATTTACGGACCGCATAAGGGAGAAGAGAATTAAGGAAAAGTTTTAAGCATTTTTTACAAAATCAGAAACGGCGTAAAGAGGAAATACTTTTATGGAGTCGTATTCTGCATAGTTTTCAGTGGAAAAGCGGGCGCCGTAAGGTCTGTTCTTTTCTTTCAGAAAAAGGTGAAGACTTTGCATCGTGCCTTTCTTTCCTGATTTCACTTCAATCGGAATTATTTCCCGTCCTTTTTGAACCACATAATCTATTTCGGCA
>CAYUJK010000310.1:0-4930 GCA_964444895.1 uncultured Roseivirgaceae bacterium | reverse complement strand
TGCTGTTTTTTCTGCCCGGTCAGGAACGCCGGCTCTATTCAAAAAGATACCTGCATGCCGATGAGGAGCCTTATTTCGTGAGCGGACAAAATTTTCCGGTACTACAGGTGAAGAAAAGAAACATTGCTCCGGCTATTTGCTACGAGCTGTCTGTACCGGCTCATGCAGAGGCGGCTGCAAAAAGCAGTGGCGAGGTTTACCTGGCCAGCGTAGCCAAGTCGACGTCAGGTGTGGAAAAAGCTGCGGAACGACTCTCCCACATTGCCCGACAGTACCGGATCACTACTCTCATGGTGAACAATGTAGGGCCGAGCGATGATTTCGTGAGTGCTGGCTGCACCGCTGCCTGGAGTATCGATGGAGCCCTAATTTCCCAACTGGATGACAAAAAGGAGGGGCTTTTGTTTGTCGATATTCGCTAACATTTACACCTTCACCTTTCCGCTAGCGGTCATGTCCAGCTTCTCCACCACCTTGACGAACTGAGGCACTTTATAGGGGGAGAGGTATTGGCGGCAGTGGTTAATGATGGCCTCGGTATCAACGCCTTTTTCTTCCAGCACCACATCGGCGGCTACTACTTCGCCGAGTAGCGGATGTTGTTTGCTATACACCTTTGAGGCCGTGATGCCCTCGTATGTGTTAATGACATCCTGCACTTCTTCCGGAAACACTTTATTTCCCGACACATTAATGACATTTTTCTTGCGGCCCTTTATCGTGATCAGGCCTCCAGCTGTCCTTACGGCATAGTCTCCTGTGAGAAACCAGCCATTTTTCAAGACCTTTTCGCGGGGCATAGGCGGATCGAGGTAGCCGTCGAACATACCAGGCCCCTTAATGCCCAGCAGGCCGGTTTTTCCATCGGGAAGCGGTAGATGCTGCTCATCCAAAATGCCTACTTGATATGCCGGCAGTGCATAGCCAACAGCATCGGGGTGCTCTTCCGGTTTTTCCTGGTTGATAATAGGCAGGCCTACCTCTATGATGCCAAAAGCCTGCGTAACCGGCAAACCGTATTTTTTGGTAAAAGTTCGGCACAGCTCAGCACTAATGCCGGTAGTGGTAGAAATCACTTTTTTCAGGGAAGAAATATCGACATTTCCGGGGTGGGAATTGAGCAGTTTTATATGCATGGGCGAACCATAAAGCAGCGTACCCCGGTGCTTTCGGATACTGTCGATGATGCTATCGGCCAGAAAATTGTCATTCACGATAATCCCCACCCCATACTTGAGGTAAAGGACAATAGATACCACAAAATGAAAGGCCATGGGAAGTACCCACACCACGCGGTCACTTTTCCCAAGCTTCAATACCTTATTGGCAGCCTTTACGCGCTCCACCACGCTTTTGTGCGAAATGATAACCCCTTTGGCCTTGCCGGTAGTGCCCGAAGTAAAGCGCATCAATGCCGCATCAGGCACAAAGGCCGCTGTTTTTTTCGCCAGGGGGCGCCGGGTTTTGTACAGGTATAGCTGCTCCCCGAAAAAAGCCATTACCTTGATCAGCGTAGCCATTCCCGAATAGGCCTCCGTATCGGTGAGGAGGTAGTGGAGCTGGCCGTCGCGAATATTTTCTTCTATTTCGCGGGGTTTTTGCTGCGGAAAGATCGGCATCACCAGGGCGTTGCAGCCTACTCCGGCCATCAAAGTGGTGATGAAGTTCCGGTTATTTTTGGTGATGATGCCCAGGGCAATACCCGGCCCTATGTATCCTGACTGGAGGTCTCGGATCAGGCAGTTAGTCTCGTGGAGCAGTTCACCGTAGGTAAGCGGGCCATACTCGTCAATTACGGCCACACCATCCGGCCATTTGTCGGCAGACTGTATAAGGATATTGTAAATGTTCACCCTACTAAGTTACCAGTTCCTTGTGTAATTCCATGACGGTTTCTTCCAATTCCGCTACGCTTTTACAAGTTGAAAGTCTTCCGGCTGCATATCCGGTTTGTATGCATGTGCCAATCACCCGGGCGCTGGCAATCGCGCGGTCTGTCGCTGAAATGTTTTTTCCGGCGAAGAAAAGGTTTTCCAGCTGATCCGAAATCAGGCATTCCGCAGGAATCAGGTAGCTTTCTTCCGGCGCGAGGTACACCATCTCAACCGTGCCGTCTGTTTTCCAGTATTCTATGGGCCAGGCGCCCACGGCTACGCCGGTTCCCGGCTTGGCGCATTGCCGTACTTCCTCTTCACTAAGTATATGTTTTCCCCTGGCGCGCTGCAATACCCGGACACCCGCCTCCGGGAAAATATGGACAATCGTAGCGCCAGTGAGGCTTTCTACGCGGCGTTTTACCTCAGGAAAAAG
This sequence comes from uncultured Roseivirgaceae bacterium, assembly GCA_964444895.1. Taxonomy (GTDB): domain Bacteria; phylum Bacteroidota; class Bacteroidia; order Cytophagales; family Cyclobacteriaceae; genus CAJXNP01. The sequence goes on along the minus strand of CAYUJK010000310.1, from coordinate 2,620 downwards.
ATCTTCGATATAAAGCTTCGCTCTCAGGCGAAGGTTACTGGCATTTCCCGAAGAATCGGTGATCGGTACCGGCAGCGTGAGCTTGATGTCGGCCTGGCCCTCCCTGAGCGAGCCGGGCACTATGCTCAGGGCCTGAAAGCTGGCGGGCCATCCCAGCGAGGGAATCAACTCAGCCATCGCTTTTTTTATCGCCATATTGATGGAGAATTCGCTGGAAGCGTTAACGCCGGAAATCCGAAAAACCTGGGCGGCAGCCTGGTATTGATTCGACGCGAGGGTTTCCAGATCCGCCAGCGTAGATACGGCGCTATTCCCACTACAATCCACTACCGCTGCCGTGGGAATGGTAGAAATGCCATCACCAGAAAAAATCGTGAGCTCTTTGATTTGGCCATTTTCCACTTCTACTCCCTGCAGCTCGGCATCAAAGTGTACTTCGACGTTCGGACTTTCGGCGAGCCGGTCTTCCAGGTACTGCTGCAACACTGTCCACTCATAGGGGATGATGTGGAGGCCGTTGTGGTAGTTGACCGGACCATCCATGCCGAGCTTGCCAAGGAGACCCGTGATAAACCTCCGGGAAAATGTGGAGCCCACCAACACGGCCTTGTAATGTAAGGATCGCGTATAGGCGCCGCAAATGGTGCCTACGTTCGTGCGGGTGGCGTTGCCCCCGAGAGCATTTGACTTCTCCAGAAGTACCACCCTTGCTCCGCTTTCGGCAGCGCCCAGCGCCGCGCATATTCCGGCCATACCCCCTCCTACTATCGCTATTTGCCGTTTGTTTGTCATGTTTGCTTTGGCATTGTCAATAAATGCCGATCAAGAACCGGTTAACCCGAAAAATTCACGGAATTTTTCGCCCTACGGGCCGAAACCGCACTCCGGCACCTGTCGGAGTGCTTATCGGGGTCAACCCTACATCTAAACCACTTGAAATCAAATGGTTACCTGAATCTTGTTTTGTAAAATATGCTTTATGATGAATAGTCCGGGTTAAATTAAAGAAAATAACGGTAGAATGTGGAAAATCTCTGCCAATGCTTTTGGCGTTCAGTGGTTGGTTAGGTGTGCATACCTGAAATAGGTTGACACTTTTATCTGTTTATTGTTGAACTGTTTACTTGACGTTGTAAATAACCGTCGATTAAACAATTAACCGAATCAACAACGTTGATTATTCGAATTCAGGAGTCCTGCCATTCAAATCAGTAATCAGCTACTCCCCACACTGAATACAGAATACTGATTACGGTCTGTGAACTTCATTGACCACTCCCGCCCCCTGCCGATGCGGCTCTTCCCATCTTCGCCGTTCACTCTGCACCACGCCCTCCGCTCTCCGCTCCTTGTTCCTTTCAGCTTTCAGCTACTGCCTCCTGCAGCTACCCTTGCCCCTTGCTCCTTATTCCTTGCCCCTTGCTCCTTCCTTATTCCCTTCGCCCTCCGCCCTTTGCTCCTTGCCCCTTGCTATTTACCCGGAGTCACGGTCTCTATCGTCTTGACCGTTTCTCCTTACTGCCTCCTGCCGCTTCGCTTTCTCTCCACCCCATTTACCAGCTCGTATTTCAAATGTCCTTCCAGCAGCGCCAGCTCCTCCGTGCTGATCACCTCATCGTAATACAAAATTGCCAGCTGCAGGCGATCTTTGAACTTCATAAAGGCAAAGGTAAGTCCCGGCGGATAAGTGCTGGGAGGCAGGCTGAGCACATTGGTGATTTTGTGCCCTTCAAATTCGTCCAAATCTTTCGGATGATCCGCGGCCACGGTAAATAAGAAGCTGGAAAGCGATTTGCCGTTTGGTCCTTTGATCCAAAAATAATAGAGGGGGGTGGGGATGCGTCGCAAATATTTGATCAGGTAATCGTAGGCCTGAGGCATCCCAATTTTTATTTGCCGGATCATTTGCTCATTGAATGCTGAAACAGCCGTTTTTATGTCGTCCAGGCTTTTCGAAGTAATTCTGTAAAACAAAAAAGAAAGGTGATTGCCCACAATAGGCCATAGCGATCCCTTTTTCCGTTGGTCTTGCGGTACCGGTATCCAGAAGTCATCGTCTACCTTTTCACCCCTGGATATCAGCAGGCTCTTTACCGCCCGGGCGCAGCAGGTTAGGTAGTAGGCGCTGGCGCCAAACTTTGCACCTGCGGCCAGAGCGCTTTTTTCGAGCTGAGCAGTTTCTGTTTCATCAAATGAAAGTACCTTCAGGCGCTGCGTTACCTCGGGTTTTTTTGTTACCTCGGCAACGTCCGTGAGTTTTCCTGATGCGGAGAACTGTACAAAAAACTTAGCCCTTACTGCCTGCCAGAAGGTGGGAAAGCTAAGTGAAAACTTATCAATTTTAACGCTTTTGGGCTCAAGATCCTTCAGCAGGTATCTGAGGGAGAGCGCCGCTCCATATCCATCCATCAGCAGGTGATGCCATGAATAGATGACTGTAGTGCGGTTATCGTTCCGCACCACAATGTCGAATACGAGAAGTGGTGGCGATGCTTTGTCAAATTTTCTTGCCGCCACTTCTCCCGGTATAAATTCCTCACTATGCAAGGAATTTACCCGTATCAGTGGCTCGGAGTGGTTTGCCCACCGGGGGTTTTGAAAAAAGCCTTTCTTGCGCAGG
>CAYUJK010000309.1:0-4938 GCA_964444895.1 uncultured Roseivirgaceae bacterium | reverse complement strand
GTTTATGAATGTGCCTTGAAAAACCAAGATGACGGTGTGTGGTTGCACAGGCTGTTGTTTTGTTCTGGATTATTCACAACCTTGACTTTTTGTCCCGTGGTAGCAGCGGGATGCCTGTGGGGCATGATGACAAAGAGTACAAGAACAGATGTTTTCTGTGTTTTTCAGCAGGCCCTATTTACTTAGCCGAATCACTATGCAAAAACTTTTAATCCTGATCATACTTAATTTCGCAGTTTTTGGCGCATTCGCTCAGGCGGTCAAATACTCCACCGATTCAAAAAAGGCCGTGAAACTGTACCAGACCGCTGATCAATACTTGCGAAGCAGGGATTTTCGCACGGCCATCCAACTCCTTAATGAAGCGGTGGAGAAAGACAATGACTTTATCGAGGCGCACCTTCGGTTGGCCTACTGCTATGACGTGATGAAGAACCTGGACGGCCAGCAGAAGCACCTGGAACAGGTAATCCGGCTTGACATGGAAAAGAAATACCAGAATATCTACTATTCGCTGGGGAAAGTGTACTACAACCAGGGCCGGTACCAGGAGGCAGAAGACCTGCTCAATTCGTTTTTGGCTTTTCCTAAACAGGATCAAAAACTGCGAGAAGAGGTGGAACGATTTAAAGTGAACATCGAATATGCACTTGAGCACGTACAAAAACCGGTAGCATTCGAACCCTTTCCTTTGTCGAAGAAAGTGAACTTTTTCCCACTACAGTATTTCCCTGTTCTTACCGCCGACGAAAAAACCATATTTTTTACCCGACGGCTGGGGGTATCTTTTTTTGACGACGAAGACATTTTTGTGTGCCGCAAAGACGCCGAAGGAAACTGGAGCGAACCAGAGCCCGTGTCTCAAAATATCAACTCTCAGTTCAACGAGGGTACTTGCACCATTTCTGCCGATGGGCAAATGCTGATTTTTGCTTCCTGTGAGGGGCGCATGACGTATGGAAGTTGCGACCTGTACGTGAGCTATAAAGATGGCGATGACTGGACCGTGCCCCGAAACCTGGGCCCCACGGTGAACTCCCGCTCGTGGGAATCCCAGCCGTCGCTCTCGGCCGACGGAAGGCGGCTTTATTTTGTCTCCGACAGGCACGGAGGTCAGGGGAAGCGCGATATCTGGGTAACGGAGAAAGATAGCGTGGGAGAGTGGAAAGAGCCCTGGAACCTGGGGCCGGACATCAATACACCCGAAGACGAAATCTCTCCTTTTATCCACGTGAACGGCATTACGCTGTTTTTTGCCTCTACCGGACATCCCGGATTTGGAGGTTATGACATCTACATGAGCGAGCGGAACCGCGAAGGCTGGTCCACTCCAAAAAACCTGGGATATCCCTTGAATGACCACAACGACCAGGTATCGCTATTTTTGTCGACAAATGGAGAAAACGGGTACTATTCGCATGAAAGCCGCAGAGAAGGACAACTTCACCAAAGCATGATCTATGCATTTGCGTTCCCTCCGGAAATTCCGATTTCCACCCGGAGCAGTTACATTACCGGCAAAGTGTTTGACTCCGAAACACAGCTGCCGCTGGAGGCCAGCATAGAGCTGTTTGACCTGGAAAGCAACAGCAGCGTCACCCTTTTTCACTCGAATAAGCTGACGGGAGAATACTTCTCGATTCTGAATCAAGGTGGAGCGTATGCGCTTTACGTGAGTGCGCCGGGATATTTGTTTGAGAGCAGGCCATTTGATCTGAAAAGCGAAGTAGGTGCAGAGCCCATCACAGAAGATTTTTACTTGAAAAAAATCAAGGCCGGCAGGAAGGCTCAGCTCAACAACATCTATTTTGATTTTGACAGCTACGATATTAAAAAGGAGTCGGACGTAGAAATCGACCGGGTATACCGCTTTTTGACAGAAAATCCGAATGTAAGAATAGAGATTTCCGGCCATACCGATGATGTGGGTGGCAGGGAGTACAACCTCTCCCTATCCGAAAAGCGAGCTAAAGCCGTATACGACCGCGTCATCGCCAGGGGAATAGCGCCAGAGCGGCTCCGCTTCAAAGGCTATGGCATGGAGCGCCCGCTAGTAGATAATACTTCCGAACAGGCCAAAGAAAAAAACCGCCGGATCGAGTTTGAAGTGGTAGAGGAGTAAACGCTTCCTCAATGCCGGCAGCGAATTCCTGATCAACAACGGCTACGTGGACGAGGGGCTGCTGGCAGGACTGGAAAATCTAGCCAACGGCGGTGAGGACTATACCGGCGTGCCCCAGGCCTACCTCAACTACATCCTCTTCGACAAGGAATACAATGTGATCGAAGGCAAAAAACTGCAAATAGGCGAAGCCGGAAAGTTTGAAATCGGCGATACCAACCTCGGACTGCACGAGCACCTGCAGATTGACCCCATCACCATTGCCAAAGAAGGCTATATTTACATATATTTAAGCAATCAAACCCCGGGAAGCGAGGTTTATTTGCCTGCCCGCCGAAGCGCAAGGCTGAGCACTGTAGGCGGGGATGACTTACTGATTACGCATACGCAGGGCCGGGTAGTGCAGAAGGATGATTATTATCCGTTCGGGCTTAGCATTGAAGGGCTTAGTTCGAAGAGAGAGAATACACTGACTAATAAGTACCTGTATAATGGGAAGGAGTTGCAGGCGGATTTTGGGCTTGATTGGTTTGATTACGGGGCTAGGATGTATGATGCAGAGATAGGTAGGTGGAATCATATTGATCCATTGGCAGACAAGTATGAAGCAATAAGCCCATATACGTATGCATTAAACGATCCTATAAACGCGATTGATCCCGACGGAAGACTCATAATATTTGTGAATGGTTTTATGCCGAATCAGTGGCTTAGTAGCGATAATCGCAAAACTGTAGCCAACTTTACCGATGGGCAAGGGGTTCATACAATGTCTAATCCTAACTACAGACCTTATCCAGGGGAAAGGAATTTTACGCGAGATTCGCCTCAATATTTGGGACAGTCATTTACATATTGGGGTAATGAAACACACGAAAATGCAGGAAACATTGCATCAGGTATCGGGGGATTATTTTCTCAAGCACATAATGATTACAATACTTTATTTGTCAATGCATCCCATCAACCAAATTCAAAAGCACATCAAAGATTTGACGAGGGTATGGAAGCTGGAAATAGATTAATTGAACAACTTGAAAATGGTGAAACACATTTAGGAGAAGATGAAACAATAAAATTAGTCGGGCATAGTCATGGAGCAGCATTTGCGGCCGGAATGGCTTGGGCTATTTCAAAGCATGACAAGTATTCATCACGATTAGAAGTAGTTTACTATTTGGCACCCGATCAACCCAACCAATTTAGTCATCCAAAAAATATCAAAGGGGTTCAATTTTCTACTAAGAACGATATGGTCTCGTCAAATTTTCTTTCTCCATTGGTTGGATTAAGACAATCTAAATATAGAAGGATTAATGGGGTATCTGAGGGATATGGAAGGAAACGACATAAAGGCGATTTAGGAGGACACTATGTAAATTCTTATTTGGACTATTTAGCCGCCTATTTTGGGAATTTAGGAATTAACGTAACAGTCTATGAATGATCAAAATTCAGGTCTCGGTAATAGAAATGCCATTTTAGCTATAATGGGTTCTATTGTGATATCAACTGTATTATCAAATACCGCCAAAATGCCGGATGATGTGGGTTTAGGAATTTTTATTTTTTGGTTTTATCCTGCGCTAGTAGGATTGGCAACCATCATAATCTATTTTGCTGCGATGTGGTTTACAAAGAAGTGGCGCATATTTGTTGTTACCTTTTTATGTATAGCAAATGTCTACTTTGGGTGTTTATTGCATCGAAATTTACTTTAGCACCCAAAAGCGCGTGAGAGGAAGATTTGGACATGGCTGACGTCCTTCTTGCTGGTGTGGGATTGAGAAGTCAATTTCTATCCGGCGGGATCGAAGCGGCGATAGATTGGAAACCTTTTTCTGATGAAAATAAAATTGAAACCATTTTCTATGGAAAGAGTGCAACAGCAATAGGAATAGACGCATTTATGGGAACTTTTGTCGGGTTTGGAAACATGCGTATGAATCAGGATGGGGCCACTAAGTTATCAATTGGTATAGTGAATGAAATTTCATCTTTTAGTACAGGATTAGCAGGAGAAAAAATTAAGAATGCAATTGAGTAAGGAACATTATAAGCTGGGTGTTGTTGTTTTTTTTTGTGTGCTTTTTATGATAGGGGCGTGGTATCAAAGGCAAAAAGAAGAAGCATTACTGAAGTTAGAGCAGAGGTATGTAGTTGCTGATGTAATTGAAAGACGAACTCCGAGAGGGAACCCTATTGTTGTATATACTTATTCTTACAAACACAAAAAATATAAATTAGAACGTAGTATTCCGACTTTTAAAGTAAAGAAGGGTGAAAGATATCTTGTTACACTTCCGAAGGGTCACGAAGACAAAGGGTTTATTTTGTACGAAGACCCACCAGTGCCGGACGGCGTAGAGTCTCCGCCCAACGGATGGGATAAAAAGCCAAATTTTGTGGATAGGTAAAATAGCCCTTAATGGCATAAGCATAAGCGTCCGTAGCCTATTGCCCCCATGGCACTCGTTTGTCCATTGCCCTCCGTTTCCCGCTTTTGGCGGGACGAGCCTGCCCGTCGATGCATGGTTCTAAGCGAGGCAGGCGGGCCTGCCTGGCCAAAGGCAGGGGCGGCTGAGAACTGCGATTGTATCGCCATAATACCACCTCGGCAACACCCGCTTCACCTTCGGCGAAGGAAAGACCACCGAATACCTGCTCACCATGGGAGAGGGATTAAAACATCTCCAAGTTCCAAACAGCCCGCTATCCATTGCAGTCCCGTTTCAACGGACTGCCTTTCAGAGCTGTCCACTTCTTCAGTCCTTCTTCCTTCGGTAAAAGGCCTCCAACTTCTAACTTCCAACCTC
>CAYUJK010000308.1:0-4961 GCA_964444895.1 uncultured Roseivirgaceae bacterium | reverse complement strand
GACCCTGGTCTATGGCCAGGTAACGCTGCGGAAACCAGTCTTCTGTTTCGCTGAAGGCATCGTAAAAGCCGTATTTCCCAAACACCTTACTTCCCAGGGAATCATACCAGTAGCGCAAGGCCTGCATTGAGTACTCTGGCGTGTAGGGCATCGACGAAAGTGCCGCCGTAGGTGTAATCACTCCCAGGTCGCTGCCAGGGCCCGGCGCGTGAGCGGCATATCCCTTCATCGAGTAGCTAGCTGTGAGTCCCCAGCTATGCGACCCGTAGCCTTTGAAATTCTTTGGATTTTCCACGCACCAGGCGCGGTTGATGAGTGTGTGGTTTTTGTTCAGTTCCCAGTAGTCAGCATAGCGGTCTGTGAGCCCCCGCGGGTCCAGGCCCAGGTAAGAATAATGAGCCCAAAAGAGCGGCCCTCCGTACTGAACAGCGCCATTGTGTTTCAGCGCCAGGTGATAGCCATATTCGCTGTGGGAGGAGTCATTAAGCATTTCTCCGCCTCTCGCCCACCCTTCGTGGTAAACTTCCGCAGGAACGCCATGTGTTGGCGAAGCGGCTGCCAGCACATACATAATCAGGCATTCGTTGTAGCCTTCAACAGGGAAGTTCATTTCCCAGCCATAGTTGGGGCTCCAGTGCCAGTAGAGTACATTTTTATCATTCCTGTACCAATTGAAATTTACTTCGCGCCACAATTTATCTATTCTTTCCGCCAGTGCCTTTTCGCGATCACTGCCGTCTTTGAAATACTGCCGCACACACAAAAGCCCCTGAAGCATAAAGGACGTCTCTACCAGATCTCCGCCGTCATCTTTAGGGCTGAATGGTTTTACTTTTCCGGTTTCTCCGTTCCACCAGTGTGGCCAGGCACCGTGAAAGCTATCCGCAGTCTCCAGGAAGCCCACTATTTTTTCCAGCCGCTCGCGCCCCTCGTCGCGTGTGATGAAACCGCGTTCGATACCTACCAGGATCGCCATCACGCCGAACCCTCCACCACCTGAGGTGACCACATGCTTGTCATTTTCGGGATACACACCATCCACATGAAAGCGTTCCCTCGCCATCCCCGAGTTGGGCTCTGCGCCTTCCCAGAAATACTGAAAGGTACGGTACTGGACAAGGGTGAGCAGGGAATCTTCCGAAATCGCTTCACCAGGAGAATCTCCTTTTTTCCCCGAGCCACAAGACGTTAAAATAAAAGTTAATAAAATGTATATTAAAATTCTCATAACCAATATTTTATCAATAACTAAATTCTAAAATACTCAAACCCTCCTGCACGTCTTCGTCAGTCATAAACAAATCCCACAAGAGACCACTGCGGTGGTTTTCAATCATCACCACTATGGGGCCCTGGTCGATGGCGAGGTAGGAATCGGCTACCCATCCTTCCGTTACATTAAAGGCGTCGTAAAAGCCGTACTCGCCCCAAAGCCTGTTGCCCATGCCGTAGTAGAAAAACTTCAATGCCTTCATAGATTCCTCTGGTGTATAAGGGAAGGAGGACAAAGCCGCTGTGGGCGTGATCACTCCGAGGTCGTTGGTTGGGGAATGCGCAGAATAACCCTGGTGGTTGTCGCTGGCGGTAATGCCCCAGCAGTCTTCCGAATAGGCCGCGTAGTCCCTTGGGTTGGCTGCGCAGTACGCCTGGTTGATGAGGCTGTGATTTACATTTTGCTCCCAGTAATTCGCATATTGATCAGATAGTTGGCGAGGGTCTAAACCCAAAAAGGAATAGTGAGCAAAAAACAAAGGCCCACCGTAGGCATAGCCCAGGGGCAGCGTGGTACCATAATATGAATTGCCATTGACCATACTGCCATTCTGCGCCCAGCCATTCACATACACTTCTTTGGAAATGGGATAAGTGGGCGATGCCGCGGCGAGTACATACACGATCAAGGCCTCATTATAGCCTCGAATCGGGTGGTTCATTTCCCAACTAAATTCGGGAGACCAATGCCAGTAGAGGACGTTCTGTCCATCCCGGGTATACCAGCTCCATTCCACCTCTTCCCATAGCGCTGTAATTTTATCTATAAGCCCGGCTTCTTCAGCCACGTTGCCGGCCAGGTATGCCCTGACTGTCAAAAGCCCCTGGATCATAAAAGCTGTTTCCACGAGGTCTCCCCCATTGTCTTTCGCGCTGAAGGGTACTGCGTCACCCGTTTGGCCATTGAGCCAATGAGGCCAGACACCATGAAAGCGGTCAGCGCTTTCCAGGAAATCGACGATTTTGCTGAGTCTGTCCACTCCTTCTTCCCGGGTGATAAACCCTCGTTCTATCCCTACCAGGATCGCCATTACGCCAAATCCTGACCCACCTACCGTGACGATGTCGCCGGAGGTGTTCCGCTCCCGGGCCAGACCCGAAACAGGGTGCGCGAAGTCCCAGAAATAGCGAAAAGTCTGCTGCTGAACCTTGGTCAACAAGTCTTCATCTGGGATGACCGGGAATTTGGGCTCTTCGTTCAACGCAGTATAAAAATCCCTGGTGAGCCCGGCAAACGTCTCGCCCTCCGTGCTTTCAATAGTATTCGGCAGAGAGAGGGTATATTTGCTCAGGTATTCCAATGAAGAAGAAGCCGTCACGGTTACCGTTTTGTTGTCCCCGGAAAAAGCATAGTTCAATTCCGGTTCAGACGGTCCCGAAAGGATGTTTTTGCCCTCCATAGATGCGGTATTTATGGGAAGCGAAAATTCGATTTCTATTTCCAAATCGAGAGGCGCCCCTGTTATTCTGTCGTTTCCGGTGAGTGGCATTCCCCCAATTTTCAGAGACACGAGTTCCAGGTTTGCACCCTCGGTCTCAAAACTAATTTCGCCCCCCGGAAAAGCTCCACCTCCTACACCTTTCAATTGATCGCTTATCGCAATCGTGTAAACGGTACTGCTTTCTAAAAGACCTGAGGGATAGATGGCTACGGACTTATCCTGAGAGGAAAAATTCAGACTGATGCTCACTGCTTCACTCCCTTTTTTCAGACTTATCGACTGCTGGGCCGATACGCGATCCAGTGGCAGGGAAAACATCAGGGTGAGCGGCTGATCCAGTGCAATGTTATCGGTGGAACTGCCGTCGGTCGCCAATTCAGTAGACCCCGAAAACACCTGCAAAAGCTTCAAATCAGTGGCCGCAGGCTCGTCGTCCTTGCATCCGCCGAGTAGAAATGCGACAACTATTACAAACGTGATATATTTTTTTAACAGCATAAGGAAAGGAATAATAAGGGGTTTCGAAGACCTGAAAAAGGCCTCCGAACCCCTCATGTCTGCTGTCGGCAGACGGATTTATATTAACTCCTCATTCAAACTTCAAGCAAGACAGGCAAGTCTATTCGGACTCTGCGTCGATAATGGCATCAATCTCACCCTGCGTCAGCGCCTTGTTGAACAAGCGCAGTTCGTCCATAAAACTCTCATCGGATAAATGGCCCCACTCGGTGAATCGTGGGTGGCCGGACATAATGGAAATGACATCACAGTCCGTCCAATCTACTCCGTCAAATTCTCCTTCGGCGACTACCTCTCCGTTGATGTATACCTTCGCCTCGGTGGCTGAAATGGTGAAGGCAAAATGCACCCAATCGCCCGCGGCAGGGTCTACATCCGCATTTTCACCACCATCAAACCAGGTTTCGCTTTCACCACTGCCCACATTGAGCTTAAACCGCTGCATATCCGCGGCTGCTTCGCGGAAAAACCGGAAGCCCCCGTTGCGGTTGTTCATGTTATCGGGATTTACCTCATCCGGGGGGCCAATTACCAATATTCCGGCTCTATCGGGCGTTGCATCAATTTTCATCCAAAATACCGCGCTGAATTCTTCGCCCAGCAAACCCGCCGTGGGAAAACTCAGGTAAGAATCAGCCGCGCCGGCATAGGCGTCAGCTCCAACAAGGCTTTCACCAGCCAGACCAGGCGAACCTACCTCCGTCGCAGAAGAACCGCTCACATATTCTGTGAAATCTTCGTCAAAAGGCATGTAGAAGGTTTCTCCGTCGTACACAGGCTCGTAGCTGCTGCCACCTGACTCTGTCATTACTGCTTCTATTTCCGTCTGCGACAGTGCTTTGTTGAAAAGGCGCAACTCATCCATCAGGCTTTCATCCGAGAGGTGTCCCCACTCTGTGAATCGCGGCGCACCCGACATAATGGAAATGATATCACAGTCGGCCCAGTCAACGCCATCCAATGCCCCCTCACTGACTACCTGGCCGTCAATGTAGACTTTCGCTTCAGATCCCGAGATGGTAAAGGCAAAATGCACCCAGTCGGCTGTAGCCGGATCAACATCTGCATTTTCTCCGCCATCAAACCAGGAATCGCTCTCGCCGGTACCCACGTTCAGCTTAAACCGCTGCTCAGCGCCTGCTGCTTCGCGGAAAAAGCGGAATCCTTTGGTGCGGTCGTTCATGGCTGAGGGGTTAGCCTCGTCTGGTGGACCGATCACCAATATTCCGGCCCGGTCAGGCGCCGCATTGATCTTCATCCAGAAAGCCGCGCTGAACTCATCTCCCAACAACCCCTCGGTAGGAAAGGTGAGGTAAGAATTAGCCGCTCCTTTGTAGGCGCTGCCGCCCAGTATCGACTCACTGGCAAAAGTAGGACTTCCCACTTCGGTAGCGTCGGTAATGCTCACCAGGTCGGTATAGCTTCCATCGAATGGCATGTAAAATATTTCACCGTCAAACAGCGGCTGATAGGCCGGCGCTTTGCTGAAATTGACAGAAGCGGAGGTCTCCTTACCTTCGACGTCTTCCGCGGTTATGGTGAGTACATGCGGGCCGTCCGTTACGTTATCGTAGAGGAATTCATCTACTACCCGCCGGTAGTCCTTGAAATCGCTAAAGCTGGCTATCTCCGCATCATCCATTAGCAGCACGATGCTGGACACTTCGATATCGTCGGTCACTTCAAATTCGATGTTTACCGACGTAACCGCCTCCATTACTTTCAGTT
>CAYUJK010000307.1:0-4991 GCA_964444895.1 uncultured Roseivirgaceae bacterium | reverse complement strand
AGCCAAAAGTATGTCAAAATCCTATTTTAAGCCCTTGCCTTGTAAAAGTTCTTTTCAAAAGTATAAATAAATTCCATTTAAACAATCGATTGCGTAAATAAAATGATAATTTTGCGGCAGATTAGCGAGTTGACCGCCGGTGCGTTGCAGGTTTTGAGTTTTGGACTGTTGTGCGGTGTATTATGAATTTTGGAGGAACTGGGAGAAAACGAATTGCCAAATCTTGTTGAAATAAGTCTCTATCCACAGTATTGTGCCGAACTATCCACGCTAATTGAAGAATACAATAAATTAGGTCGAAAAATTTATAGTTTTGCACGTTCTGATTCCGAATACAGAATATTGAACACAAGTGCTATCAGCAGTGTGTGAGCAAACAAATTGAAATCAAAATATTCATCGTCATGAAGAAATTATCAATACTCTTTCTGATTTTATCTGTCATTTCCATCCGTCTTTCCGCTGATGATGGCTATCGCTTGTGGCTTAGGTACGACCAAATAAGCGACAGTAAGGTACTCAGCGAATACCGGCAGTCCATCAAGTCATGGATGGTAGAGGGGAACTCTGAAGTGTTGGAAGCAGCAAAAAGTGAGTTGCAGATGGGACTGAATGGCTTGCTGGGGCAAAATGTGCCTTCCGCCACCTCTAATAAAAATGGTGGCCTGGTAGTAGCCGGCACAGTCAAAACCTCTAACGTTATTGGTACTCTAAAGGAAAAAGACAAACTCAAGGGCCTCGGGTCGGAAGGATACCTCATCATCAATACAACAATTGAAGGCAAACCCGCCATAGCCATAGCGGCTAATGAAGACAAGGGTGTGCTTTACGGCGTGTTTAACTTTCTGAGAATGCTTCAATCGCACCAAAGTCTGAAGAATATTTCGATCGAAAGCACTCCCAAAATTGATATCAGAACATTGAACCATTGGGACAACCTGGATAGAACCGTAGAGCGCGGCTATGCTGGCTTTTCGCTGTGGGATTGGCACAAGCTGCCCGATTACATTTACCCGCGCTACAAAGACTACGCGCGTGCTAACGCTTCCATAGGCATAAATGGCACTGTCCTCACCAACGTGAATGCCAATGCGCTGATCCTTACCCCGCACTACCTGGAAAAGGTGAAAGCACTTGCAGATGTATTTCGTCCTTATGGAATAAAGGTGTATCTGACAGCACGGTTTAGCGCTCCCATTGAAATTGGCGGACTCAAAACGGCCGATCCCCTGGATGCAGCGGTGCAGCAATGGTGGAAAGACAAGGCCGCAGAGATATATGGCTATGTTCCTGATTTTGGAGGATTTTTGGTAAAGGCCAACTCCGAAGGACAACCGGGCCCGCAAAACTATGGCCGCAACCACGCCGACGGCGCCAACATGTTGGCCGATGCGGTGAAGCCTCATAATGGCATTGTAATGTGGCGCGCGTTTGTGTACGACGATAAGGAGCCGGACGACCGGCACAAGCAGGCATACAACGAATTTAAACCCCATGACGGAAAGTTCAGAGATAATGTACTCGTGCAGGTGAAAAACGGCGCTATCGACTTTCAGCCCCGCGAACCTTTCCACCCCATGTTTGGAACGATGCCTGAAACGCCGCTGATGATGGAGTTTCAGATTACGCAAGAATACCTTGGGTTTAGTACGCACCTGGTGAACCTGGCCAGCTTGTTCAAAGAATGCCTGGACTCAGATACCTATGCGAAAGGAGAAGGATCAACTGTAGCAAAAGTAATCGATGGCTCGCTGGACAACCACAAGCTATCAGGAATAGCTGGAGTGTCGAACATCGGTACCGACAGAAACTGGACGGGACACATTTTTGGACAGGCCAACTGGTACGCTTTCGGCAGGCTGGCTTGGAATCACGAATTCTCCGTAGATCAAATAAATGAAGAATGGATACGCATGACGTTTGGCAACAGCCCGGAAATTATCAAGCCAATCAAATCCATCATGGACGCCTCTTATGAAACATTGGTGAATTACATGACACCCCTGGGACTGCACCACATCATGGGATGGGATCACCATTACGGCCCAAGCCCGTGGATCAGCGATAAGCACCGCGCCGACTGGACCTCGGTGTATTATCACAAGGCCGACAGCGAGGGTATTGGTTTTGACAGAACCGCAAACGGGAGCAATGCCGTAGGGCAATACCACGAACCGGTGCAGGAATTGTTTTCCTCTTTGGAAACCTGCCCCGAAAAATACCTACTCTGGTTTCACCACCTGAGCTGGGATTACAAAACCCAATCAGGAAGAACGCTTTGGGACGAGCTTTGCCACCGGTACTATTCCGGAGCAGATTCGGCCAGATGGATGAACAAAGCCTGGGATGAGCTGCAAGGCAAAGTAGATGAAGAGCGGTATAACAGCGTGAAGATGTCGCTGAACATCCAGGAAAAAGAAGCCCGTTGGTGGAGGAACTCATGCGTGCTTTACTTCCAGTCGTTTTCTGGAAAGCCTATTCCTGCAGGACTGGAAAAACCGGAGCATTCATTGGAATACTATATGAATTTGTCATTCCCCTACGCGCCGGGAATAAGGCCGAGATGGCATTAAAGACTCCTGCTTTGTGTGGTGTTTCGACTTTTATTTCCGATCGATTATTACATTGGATACATCTGAAACAAAGCTCCATGTTTACAACTGATGAGAAAACCCACCACTACTCCTCCCCCTGTCTGCCGACAAAGGCAGGCTCCTCGGAGGGGTTAGGGGTGGGTAAGATCAAGCCGTGCTAAGTAGACAGCAGCGACCTCACATAGTGTTCGAACAGGCCTTGTGATAGAGAGAAATTCAATCATGTTTTTACAATAACATCTATATTTTAATTTTAAAATGAAAGCTACAAAAACAGCAATTGTTACAGGAGGAGCTGCGGGGCTGGGTCTTGCCACGGCAAAGAAGTTCGTCCAAAATGGGATAACCACCATCATACTGGAAAGAAACGAAGAAGCACTAAAACAGGCAAGTGCGGAGTTGGGAGAAAAGTGTGTGCCGGTCTTATTTGATCTTACAGAATTTGATAAATTACCGGCTCTTATTGAGAGGTTGGCGAAGGAGCATGGAGGAATTGACATTTTGGTGAACAATGCTGGCATCAACATGAAGAAGTTCATGGTAGATGTGACCGACGAGGAGTTTCAACGAGTGATCAACATCAACCTCACCGGGGTGTTCGTGATTACCCGTGAAGTGGCAAAAGTAATGATTGCGCAAAAATCAGGAAGCATTATCAATATCAGTTCTATGGCTTCTCAATATGGGATTCCACAGGTAATGGCATACACAGCTTCAAAATCGGCTATCGAAGGGATGACCAGAGCCATGTCCGTGGAGCTTTCACCTTATGGGATTCGCGTAAACTGCATAGCGCCGGGATTCATTAAGACGGCCATGTCGTCTGCGGCACTGGATAGCGACGCTGAGAGAAAACAAAAAGTGCTTTCCCGCACGCCCATGGGCAAACTCGGCGTACCTGAGGACATCGCCAATGCCGCGTATTTCTTTGCTTCAGATGAATCGACATACGTAACCGGAACTGTGCTCCCGGTAGATGGGGGAAATTCAATAGGATTTTAACAAAGCTCGAAGCTCAAAGGTGAAAGAAAGTAAATTTAAGCCCGTTTAGTCATCTGCCCGATGGCAGTAAGGACTTTCAACTTTCAGCCTATTTGTTGCAGACAAGCTTTAAACTTCAATTTTACATCAATGATACTAATGGAACAAACAATGCGATGGTTCGGGCCTAATGACCCCGTGAGCCTTCGCGATATTCGTCAAGCCGGCTGTACCGGCGTGGTAACGGCCCTGCACCATATTCCTGTGGGCGACGTGTGGACGGTAGAAGAAATCAACAAAAGAAAGAAGACAATAGAAGATGCCGGATTGACCTGGACGGTCATCGAAAGCCTTCCCGTACATGAAGACATCAAAAAGCAATCGGGCGACTACCTGAAATACATTGAAAATTACAAAGTCAGCTTGCGTAATGTGGCTCAGTGCGGACTGAAAGTGGTCACCTACAATTTCATGCCCATTCTTGACTGGATGCGCACCGATCCATTTTTCACGCTGGAAGACGGTAGTAAGGCACTCAAATTCGAAAAAGCAGCCTTTGTCGCTTTTGATTTATTCATTCTCAAACGGCCCGGAGCTGAAAAGGAATATTCTCAGGAAGAAATTGAAAAGGCCGAAAAGCGATTCAAAAGTATGAGCGCTGATGAGAAAGAAACACTTTATCGAAATGCGCTGCTGGGCCTGCCAGGCAGTGAAGAACGTTTTACCGAAGAGCAAATCCTTGCTGCCCTGAAGACCTACAGCCACATAGATGCCAAAAAACTCAAAGAACATTTGTTTTATTTTTTGCAGCAAATTGTGCCCGTGGCAGAGGAAGTTGGCCTGAAGATGGCTATTCATCCTGACGATCCGCCGTACCCTATCCTGGGATTGCCTCGCATAGTAAGTACCGAGCAAGATGCACAGGAAATCATTAATGCGGCGCCCTCACCAGCGAATGGCCTCTGCTTTTGCACGGGGTCTTACGGTGCGCGCCCCGACAATGATCTCGTAAAAATGGTGAAGCGTTTTGGTGATCACATCCATTTTCTTCACTTGCGAAATACGAAGCGTGATGCTGAGGGCAACTTCTACGAAGCTGATCATCTTGAAGGCGATACCGATATGGTAGAGATCGTGAAGGAGGTATTGCAGATCATGAAACGGAGAAACTGGTCGATTCCCATGCGGCCAGACCACGGCCATCAAATGCTGGACGACCTCAAAAAGACCACTTACCCGGGTTATTCTGCTATTGGCAGGCTGCGCGGCCTGGCCGAAATTCGCGGCCTGGAGAGAGGACTTTCGAGGTTTGTGTAGTGGGAGGATAGCTTTCCAAGAGTTCAAAACTTTTGGAAAGTTAATCAGCTTCTTCTACGGTCAATACTTGCAGCTTTGTTCAACGAAAAAACATCAATT
>CAYUJK010000306.1:0-5004 GCA_964444895.1 uncultured Roseivirgaceae bacterium | reverse complement strand
TGAAAGCCGTGGGTGTGGCCCGCAAAGGTGAGGTCGATATCGGGGAATTTGGGCCGCACGATGGCATCCCAGTGGCTGGGGTCGTGCGAGAGCAGAAGCTTTACGGGGTGCTCTTCGGCGCGTTCGTATGCCTTTTCCAGGTCGCCGTACTTGGCAAAGCCTCCGGCGCCCCAGTTTTCCACACCCACTATGGCCATGGTTTCGCCGTCCACCGTCAGCGTGCGGTTTTCATTGCGCAGCAGTTGCCAGCCCATATCCCGGTGGGCGGTTACAAGTTCGTCGAGGTTTTCCTTTTTGGCTTTTGCGCTGGGCCAGCTGCTATAGTCGCCGTAGTCGTGGTTTCCCAGTGTAGAAAACACGCCCAGCGGCGCCTTCACTTTTTTGAACACATCGAAATAGTCCCGAAACTCCGAGGACTCATTATTGACCAAATCGCCGGTGAAAAATACCAGGTCGGGCTTTTCGGCCAGCAGCATGTCTACGCCGCCCATCACGGCCTTTTTATTGAAAAAGCTGCCGGAGTGTATGTCCGAAAGCTGTGCTATTCGCATGCCGTCAAAAGCCTGCGGAAGATGCGGCAGGTACACGCTGCGCCGCCGCACCCGGTAGTCATGCGCCCCGGAAACGATCCCGAACGTCATAGTAGACAGCGGCAGGGCTATGGCGGCAATGGATACCTTGCTCACGAACTCAGACCGCGGAATACCGGAAGTAGCGGGAGCAGCGCTTTTGGCTTTGGCAAATACCCACTCGTATAACCATACCAGCCCGCGACGCAGGTCGTCCAGCAGAAGGAACACGATGCCGAAAACTTTGGAAAAATAGGTGATAAACAGTGCGGTAATAATGATGGTTCTGAATTTCAACGGCAGGATGGCGGGAATGCCATAGTTGAAAATGATCACCGCCAGGATACTCAGCAGGGTAATGCCCCAGTACACCCCGAAAACGGCCTTCCGGGTAAGATCGGAAGAATTTAAAAACAAGGTGCGAAAGGCCTGGTACGCATACAGGTCGATGAGCACCAGCATGATGTTGAGGAGGATTACCTTTGTGAGTTTGTCCAATGTAGTTCGTTATTGGTTATTGGTTATTGAGTTATTGAGTTATTGAGTTATTGAGTTATTGGTTCGTTGTTGGTTATTGGTGATTGGAGTGGGTATTCAGTATTCGGTATTCAGTGTTCGGTTAAAAATTACCGATACTGAATACCGATTACCGATTACTTTTTTATGTAGTTGCTTTCTTAAACTTAAACGCGGCTATATCGGCCAGCAGGTACATCACGGGCACAATCACCAGCGTAAGGAACGTGGCGAAGGTGAGTCCGAAGATCACTGTCCATGCCATGGGCCCCCAGAAGGCAGCGTTGTCGCCTCCCATATAGATGTTGGGCTCAAAGTTATTCATGAAGCCAATATAATCGATGTTCAACCCTATAGCCATGGGCACCAATCCCAGGATGGTAGTGATGGCCGTGAGCAATACCGGACGCAGCCTGGTTTTACCCGCCACTTTTATCGATTCCAGCAGCTCATCATACGGCAGCCTTCCATCATGAGGTATGCCCAGCTCTCTTCTGCGCCGTTTGCGCACCAGGTTGGTATAGTCAATCAGTACGATGGCATTGTTCACCACCACTCCAGCCAGCGAGATGATCCCGATACCGGTCATGATGATGATGAAGTCCATGTCAAAGAAAGCCAGCCCCAGCAACACCCCGATAAGGCTGAAAATCACCGATGCCATGATGATAAACGGCGCTACGAGTGAGTTGAACTGCGCCACAATGATCAGGAATATCGAAAACACCGCTATCAGCAGCGCCTTGATCAAAAACAGTCCTGACTCGGCCTGCTCTTCCTGCTCACCGGTAAACTTCACGGTGTATCCCTCGGGAATGTCCATGTCGTTGATGAGCAGCTTTAGCTGAGCTACGATCTCGTTGCCGTTATATCCTTCCAACACGTTGGAATACAGCGAGATCATCCTGTCGAGGTCTTTTCGCTTTACGGCGCCATAGGTAGAAGAATATTCGATGTCTGCCACAGCCGAGATGGGTATCTGCTTCAGGTTGCCCTGGTTATCGCGAAAGGTGACGCGCTTGTTGATGAGGGCGTCCACATCATAGCGGAAGTCATCCTTCAGCCGCAGTTGTATGGGATAGTCGTCCTCTCCTTCTTTGTATTTGGACACTTCATAGCCAAACAGTGCCGTGCGGAGGGTGTTCGATATGGACTGTGTAGACAGCCCAAACCGCTGTGCCTTATCCCGGTCGATCTTCACCAGCATTTCGGGTTTGCCGATTTCCAGGTCAGACTTCAGCTCTTCAATCCCTTCTATTCCAGATGACTCTATGTTGCCCTTGATCAGGGAAGACAGTGCAATGAGCTTCTCGAAGTTTTCACCTGATATCTCGATGTTAATGGGCTTACCCACCGGCGGTCCTGAGGCGTCTTTGTCTACGGTGATTTCCACTCCGGGGTACTTTCGCACCATCTCGCGGATATCGTCCATCGCCTTTTGCGTGCTTATGCCCTCGCGTTTTTCGAATTCGAGGAAAGAAATGGTGATGAGTGCGTTATTGGGCGTAGCCTCACCGCCTGCAAACTGGTTGGGGTCCGTAGCGCCCTCTCCCACCTTGGCGATGATGGATTCCACCGCTTTTTCATAGGGCTTCAGCGCTTCCATCACGTCTTTCTCTACCTGCATGGAAAAGCGGTTGGTCTCTTCTATGTCCAGGCCTATGGGCTTTTCCATCAACACGATAATGTAGTTAGGTTCGCTTGGCGGAAAAAGCTCTACCTTGGTGTCGCTGTTAGCCACGAATATGAATGAAAGGATCAACATCCCGAAGGTGCCGAGAAAAAACCACAGTGGGTTTTTGCCCTTCAGGGCCACGTCGATGGTGCGCACGTATTTGTCTTCCAAAAACGGAATGAGAGAATCCTGGAACCAGTTCACAGCCGGGTTCAGCAGGTAAATGGTAAACGGCGCACCAAGCGCAAACACCATCAGCAGATTCGCCAGGGCTGTTACGCCCGTTACATAAAAGATAATGGCAAAGAACACCATGATGCCCGCTACTATCCAGAGCTTGCGGCGGTGTACTTTCTTTTCTTCCAGCCGCATGTACACGGAGGTGAGCACGGGGTTGATCACCAGCGCCACAAACAGCGACGAGGCCAGCACGATGATGAGGGTAATGGGCAGGTACTTCATGAACTCGCCCATAATGCCCTGCCAGAATGCCAGCGGCACAAAGGCGGCCAGGGTGGTCAACGTACTGGTGATGATAGGCCAGGCCACCTCACCCACACCTTCTTTGGCGGCGCGGATGGGCGAAAGCCCCTCTTGCATAAGGCGGTAGATGTTTTCCACCACCACGATGCCGTTGTCCACCAGCATACCCAGGGCCAGGATCAGGCCGAAGAGTACCATCATATTAGCCGAATAGCCGATAGAGCCGAGGATCATGAACGACATAAACATGGACATGGGGATGGCGATACCCACGAAGAGGGCATTGCGGAAGCCCATGAAAAACATCAACACCAGCACCACGAGAATTACCCCGGTGATAATGCTGTTTTCCAGGTTGCTCACCATGCTTTTGGTAAACTTGCTCTGGTCGTTGGTAATGGTAATCTCCAGATTTTCAGGAAACTTTTCTCTTTTGGCTTTATCCAGAATTGCATTTATCTTCTCCGCTGTAGCAATGAGGTTTTCTCCCCCTCGCTTTACCACATCCACGGTGATTACCGGCTGTAGTCTGTTGCGCGAAAAACTCGTCCGCTCTTCAAAGCCGTCGCTCACGTCGGCCACGTCTTTCACGTACACGATGCGCTGATCCTCGTCCTTTACAATCACATTTTTAATCTCTTCGATGCTCTTGAATTCGCCATCGATCCTCAGCGACCTCCTAAACTGGCCTGAGAGCACGTTACCGCCGGACATGGTCACGTTTTCCGCGGCAATGGCGTCGGCTATGTCATTAAAACTCACCTGCATTGCCTCCATCTTGTGAAGGTCCGCATCCACGCGTATTTCGCGCTCCAGGGCGCCCCGCACTTCGCATTTGGAAATCTCAGAGAGCTTCTCGATCTCTTCCTCCAGGTATTCGGCAAAGCTCTTGAGCTCGTTGAGGCTGTAATTTCCCGACAGGTTTACGTACATGATGGGCATCTCCGTAAGATCGATATCCATCACCAATGGGTCGTCTTTCAGGTCTGAGGGCAGTTCGCTTTTAGCCCGATCTACGGCGTCTTTCACGTCCTGCAGCGCCTTGGGTATCTCCTCGTTGGGATTGAACTCAATGATGATGGTAGAGTAGTCCTGCACAGAGGTGGAGCTGATATCTTTTACCCCGGATATCCCCTGGAGTTCCTTCTCTATGGGCCGGGTAATCAGGTTCTCAATGTCCACCGGAGAGTTACCCGGATAGGGTGTACCCACGTAAATAGTGGGAATTACTACCTCGGGAAAGCTTTCCTTCGGGATAGTGATATACGACACCAGGCCAAACACCACTATAATAAAGGAAAGAACAAATACAGTCGTTTTATTATCGATAGAGAACGAGCTGAGCCCAAATTCTCTGATCACTTGTTTATTATCTTGCTGGTTCTGATCCATAAAATTCAGGTTGGTTGTTTAAAGCACATTTTCCACTATCCGCACGGGGCTGCCGTCAATTACTTCCTTGAACCCATCGTTGATCACCTGGTCGTATCCATTGAGACCAGACAACACGAGGGTTTCGTTTTTGTAGGTTTTTCCACGCTGAATATGTGCTTTTTTTGCGAACAGATCGTCGCCTTTTTTCTCTACTACGTAAATGTACTCGCCTGTCATATCCTGCTGAATAAGGTTCAGGGGAACGATCGACGCATTTTCCTTTTCGAAGTCTTTGATTTTTACCACGGCCACCATATTGGGCTTCACTTTGAAGTCGGTGTTTGGCAGTTTGATCTCTACTTTGAATGTCCGGTTTTGCGGATCAAT
>CAYUJK010000305.1:3484-5007 GCA_964444895.1 uncultured Roseivirgaceae bacterium | reverse complement strand
CCGGTAGAGCCTATGGTGCGGGTGTCATATAAGTTGATAGGAGATTTCTGCCAGATATCAAGCGCCTTGCCTTCTGCAAAGCCTTCTTTGATGTCTACCAGTACCACTTCATTTGCTATTTCGCGGTAAGCAAGGACATCGGCACATGTAGCGCCAACGTTTCCGGCGCCAACTACGGTTATTTTCATGATTTTATCATTTAGTGTTTACTAATACTTTATAGCTGGCGCAAATTTATCAATTCGAATTTATACTCAGAAGTATACCGCCGTATATCTATTACAAAAGTTGACCTACGTCATCAATTTCCAAATACCTGGCCGAGGTGGAATATGCCCAGGGAAGATTTGTAGCCCTTGAATATTTTCAGGTTGTAGTCATTGTAGATTTCTGCCAATGATTCCATCATTTTGGCCTTTACTTTCACGTGGTTTTCCAGGATGTCGTCAATGTTAACTTTGGGCAGCACGTAGAGCTCAGACTTTTCAGAAATCACAATAGCATTGTAGAGCCGCTGCCCGTTTTCCAGCAGTGCGTTTTCGCCGAACGCATTCCCCGATTTCAGGGTGAGCATTGTTTCAAACCCATTTTTCACATCTATGCTAAATGACACCTTGCCGCTTTTTACCAGGTAGAGCGCATTGCTGGGGTCGTTGCGAAAGAACACCACTTCGTCCATTTTGTATTCCCGGAGGTAAAAATAAGACTTGAACAGCGCCATTTCCTCGTAGGTGAGCTGCTCGAAAATTTTCATTCTACCCAGGTAACGAAAAAAATTGATGTCTTTCTCACCATAAGATTTTTTAAATATTCTCAGCATGATGTGGCAGTTTGGATATTTGACAAACCTCTCGTGTAGTATCGGTTACTTTGTATCGATTGTCGATTCGGTGGCCTATAACCCATACGATGTCTTCGCCCGAGAGCAACACAAAAACTTTTGATTTCAAGTTAACAGGAATTTTTTCGTCGATCATAAAATCGCTTAGCTTTTTTCGGTTTTTCATACCCAGCGGATAGAAAAAGTCGCCCTGTTGCCATTGCCGTATTTGCAGCGGAAACCTCAGCTTACCAAGGTCCAGAAAAGCGATGTCTCCGGAGGCTATGAGCGCAAAACTTTCCTTGGGGAGCGTGCGACATTGCAGCGAAAAGTAGGGCGTCGGTACCAGTTCATCCCCAGCTTCAATCTGAAATGTGAGCGCATTGCCCTGAATCTCCGAGAGCACCAGGTGGTCGCGGTCTACATTGAGCACGTGCGTTTCTGAATAGAAGAGCTTGCCGGGATGGCTGGCAGTAGCGCTGATCACATCCACTGACTGCGCAAAATTGAATCCATAGGGTTTCAACAGTTCGAAGAGCACAATTTCCGCGCCTTTGATTTTTCGAAGCTTTTTTATGCTGATCCACCAATCGCCGTTGCGACTTTCTAATAGCTGAGATTTCATCGCCTCCATTTTATCAGCAAAAAACTCTTCCACGGCCCCCATCTTGGCCACCGTTTGTTCCATGGAATTCTCGAGATT
>CAYUJK010000305.1:0-3384 GCA_964444895.1 uncultured Roseivirgaceae bacterium | reverse complement strand
AACCAGGCGTAGCGAAGGTCTCGTGCCGCCATTTGAATCGAAATATTTTGTACGCTCGACACGGTTCCGGTATCGAACCGTTTTACATGGCAGTTCACACCCAGGGCTGCGGCCAGTTGCCGTACAAATTTTTCGTCACCTTCCGATTCTGTTCCACGAAGCTGGAAGTTGCAATGGGCGATACCGAAAGGAATTTCTGTTTTTGAAAATAGGTGAGCAAGGGCAGTAGAATCGGCGCCACCGCTCACTGCCAGCAGCACCCGATCATTTTTGGCAATTAATTTGTGGGTATCAATGAATTTTAAAAAAGCCCGGACCATACTTTACCTTTCATTTTTCGTTAGATTTGCAAGCCTGAATATGATGCAAAAGCACGTTAAAAGTACGATTTTATTTCTTTTCCTGACTCTTTCGGTGGCATGGCCTGCACTGTCACAGAAAGGCGCCCCTCTCAAACATAGCGAGGATATGCTTATGGGAATGCGCCAGGATGGAGAAATGGTCAATATTTTGGTAGGGAATGTGGTGTTTACACAGCCCAATACGACCATCAATTGCGATTCGGCTATTTTTTCAAGGGCAAAAAACGCGCTTGATGCATTCGGAAAAGTGAAGATATTCGACCGGGTAGACTCCGTTACCATCACGTCCAGAAAGCTTACCTACGACGGGAACGAACGGCTGGCCAAAATTCGTGAAAATGTGGTATACCGGAAGGATTCAACCGTGCTGTATACCGAATTTCTCGACTACGACATGGTAGACCGCTCGGCCCGGTATTTCAATGGAGGCCGGGTAGTAGACGGCGAAACAGTGCTCACCAGTAGAAATGGATTTTACGACACGGAGGCCAATACCATGATTTTTACCGGGAAGGTAGTGGTAAAGAACCCCGACTATGTGTTGGAAGCTGAAGACCTTCTCTACGACATCAACACGAAAATAGCTACCATCAACAGTCCCAATACCATCACACGAAGCGATGGTACCGTTCTTACCGCAGAGATAGGCAGTGAATTTAATACCGTGAGGAGCACCAGCCTGTTTTTCATTTCTGAGATAGAATCAGAATCCTATATCCTGAAAGCGGACACCATTTTCTTCGATGAAGCCTTGAAATACTATCGTGCGCTGCGAAATGTGCGGATGCTGGGGAAAGAAGACGAGGTGATCATCACCGGCGATGAAGCCCGTTACTGGAAGCCGACGGGTATTACCGTGGTTTTTGGGGAGCCGGTGATGCGCAAAAATGACAAGGGCGACACGCTCTATCTCTCGGCCGATACGCTGGTTTCGATCGATCACCAACTTCCTGAAAACCGGCGAATGCTGGCTTTCGAACATGTGAAAGTATTCAAAACCGGCTTGCGCGGCAAAGCCGACTCACTGGCCTATTTCTTTGCGGACTCCACTATTCACTTTTACAATGACCCCGTCTTGTGGAACGCCGAGTCGCAGATTACCGCCGACTCCATTTACGTCACGCTCAAAGAAGGATTGATCGATAAGATGTATACCCGGAGAAACTCCTACATCATCTCTGAAGACTCGATCGAAAATTACAACCAGGTGAAAGGAAGAAATATGATCGCCCATTTTTTTGAAAACAGCCTGGAGTCGGTAGACGTGAACGGAAACGGCGAATCGCTTTATTTTGCGCTGGAAGAGGAAACCAATATACTCGTCGGCATGAATAAAATAATATGCAGCGATATGAAGATAAAGCTCATTGAGAACAAGGTGAATAGCATTATCTCCTATACCAACCCCGACGGAAAGTTTATTCCTGCCCACGAATTGCTTGAAAAAGATACAAAGCTGGATGCCTTCAGTTGGCGAATTGACGAGCGCCCCGAGCTGTGGGAGATACTCAACATCAGCCAGGAAGAATTTGAGATGAACTACGAACGGCCCAGGCTTCTGCGCCAGCAGATGATGGAAGCAGCAAGTGAAATACCTGCCAGCGAAACCGAAGCGGACGAGGAAGGACGTATGGAAGTGGAGGGCAGAGGTGAATGGGAGCTCGGAGGGGACAATTAGCGTTTTTTAACATTACTTTGATGTTTAAATTTCGCATAACCACCAATAAAATTTTCTTTTGTGTCTTAATGTCAATTGTTTATTAAAAATCAGCACTTTATATTTGCACGCTTATGCGCACGGGGTTCATCATAAAATCGACTTTAGTACTACTCATTTTTTTCAGTTCCTGCAGTAAATTCAGAAAAATCCAGAAAAATACGGATTGGAAAGTGAAGCACGACGCTGCAATGGTGTACTATGAAAAAGAGGACTACTTCAGGTCTGGTATCTTGTTCGAAGATATCATGCCCTACATAAAGGGTAAGCCCGAAAATGAAAAGGTGCAGTTTTACTATGCGTACGTGCAGTACTACCAAAAGAAGTACCTGATGAGTGCGCACTATTTCAAAAGCTTTTACGATACGTACCGCAGGAGCAACTATGCAGAGGAGGCCTACTACATGTATACCTACAGCCTCTACATGCAATCTCCACCCTATAACCTGGACCAATCCAGCAGCCGGGAAGCCATAGACGCCTGCCAGGCCTTCATCAACAAATACCCCAACAGCCAGTGGGCCGAAAAGGCGCTGAACATCATGACCGAGCTGCGCGGAAAGCTTGAAAGGAAAGCTTTCGAGATCGCGAAAAACTACTACCTGCTGGGAAGGTACGCCTCCGCGCTGGTGGCTTTTGATAACTTTGACAAGGACTTTCCCGACTCTGATTACCGGGAAGAAATAGCGTACCTGAAGATATTAGCAGCGTACGATTATGCCGAAAGAAGTGTTACCCTCAGGCAAAAAGAGCGTTATAACGAATGTATAAATTACTACCAGGAATTTTTGAATGAGTATCCTGAGAGTAAATTTGTAAAAGAGGCTGAAGGCATTTATTCTTCCAGCCTTTCAGAATTGGAAAAATTAGCAAAAAGTAATTCTTAAAAAATACTACTATGTCAGACAAAGCTTCAATTATCACACGTGATTTGAAAGATTTGGCCGCCCCTACGGGCAATGTTTACAAGTCAGTATCCATCATCGGCAAGAGAGCCCGTCAATTGGCTACCCGGCAGAAGGAAGAACTCAGCAGCAAGCTGGCCGAGTTTGCTACTACCGTAGACAATCTCGAAGAAATATTCGAAAACAGGGAGCAGATTGAAATCTCAAAGTTTTATGAAAGAATGCCGAAACCCACTGCGGTAGCTAGTGACGAGTTCATGGAAGGGAAAATACGATTCCATTTTCCTACCGAAGAAAATGAATAGTATATGCTGCGCGGCAAAAAAATACTGTTAGGCGTATGTGGCAGTATCGCGGCTTATAAAACTGCTTTATTAATAAGACTATTGGTAAAAGAGGG
>CAYUJK010000304.1:0-5008 GCA_964444895.1 uncultured Roseivirgaceae bacterium | reverse complement strand
GTGGTTGAAAAAAATCGAAAAATTAGGTCAGATGAACAGGTGATTGCAGGACGTAGTTAGGAAATAGTCCCCCATCGCTGCCTTTACTCCATCATCAACTCGTTGTAGGCATTTGTTAGCTCTCTCAGGGCCGTGTGCTCACCCTGTTTCTGCGCCAGGGCCATGCCCTTTTCATACGTTTCCGCCGCCCGTTCCGGCGCATTGACTGCCTCGTATAGCTTTGCCGCGTGGTAGTAGGTGGGCAGGTAGTCGGCATGCTCAGTCAGCAGTTTTTCATAGTATTTTCTGGCTTCAGAAATATCGATATTCATGTATTCGGTGGCAATCGCGTAGAGGTTGAAAGGATCGGAGGGGTCTTCCCGGAGAAATTCGAATAACTGTTCCAGGCGGCTCATTTTATTGTTACTATTTTTAATGATTAATCGTGATAATTTATAAATTGATGCGATAAGAAATATTTAGAAGCATCAGTAAACAAATATAATCAGGAATAGCTATGAGCATAAAGATTTTAGTTTGCATTTCGCATGTGCCTGACACCACGTCAAAAATTGCATTTGTGGAAAACAACACAAAGTTTGATAAAAACGGGGTTCAGTTTATCATTGGCCCCTATGAAGACTACGCACTGGCGCGTGCCGTGGAGATCAAAGAGTCGGCCGGAGCGACGGTCACCGTGATTAATGTGGGCCCGGCTGATACAGAGCCCACCCTGCGGAAGGCCCTGGCCATAGGCGCCGACGATGCCATACGGGTGAATGCCGAGCCGGTGGATTCCTATTTCGTGGCAAGTCAGATCGCTGAAATTGCCCGGCAAAACGCCTACGACCTGATCCTGATGGGGCGGGAGTCCATCGACTACAACAGTGGCGCTGTGCATGGCCTTGTGGCAGAGATGCTGGGGATGCAGTCTTTTTCTCCGGTGATGAAATTGGAAATTAATGGCAACGAGGTGAGCATGGCCCGGGAAATTGAAGGCGGCAAGGAGCACCTGAAGGCCCGCTTGCCGCTGGTGCTGGGGTGCCAGGAACCCATAGCCGAGTGGCGAATCCCGAATATGCGAGGCATCATGACCGCCCGTACCAAGCCGCTGAATGTGGTAGAACCTTCGGGCCCTTCGGTACAGGTAGAGACGCTCAGCTACGAGCTCCCGCCCGCAAAGGGAGCGTGCAAAATGGTAAGCGCCGACAACCCCGGCGAGCTGATCGATTTGCTTCAGAAAGAGGCGAAAGTTTTGTAAACATCCATCAACTAAATAAATAGGAAAATGAACATATTGGTTTTTGTAGAAATAGCGGACGGTATCATCAAAAAGTCGTCGTTGGAGGCGGTGTCTTATGCGGCAGCGTTGGCGGGGAAGGCCTCTGGAAAAGTAGAAGCGCTGGTATTGGGGAAGACCGACGAAGGCAAGCTCGCTTCCATAGGGCGCAGTGGCGCCACCAAAATCCTGCTGGTAGAGGATGAGCGATTGAATCAGGGTATCATAGCGGCGTACGCTACCGCCATCGCGCAGGCAATGAACCAGTCAGGCGCCGATACGCTTATCCTGGCAAAGTCTTCACTCAGCGACATGGTGGCGGCCCGTGTAGCTGTGAAAACGGGGGCAGCTATCGTCACAAATGTGTCGTCCCTGCCGGACTTGTCAAAAGGATTCACGGTGCAGCGCAGCATATTCACCGGCAAAGCGTTTGAAATCGTGAACGTAAAATCCGAAAAGAAAATCATCGGCATCCGGAAAAACATTGTGTCATTAAAAGAAGACGGCCCGGAAGCGCCCGTTGAAAAAGTTAGCGTTGACTTTGGTGATGCCGATTTCTCGGCTACGATAGAGAAAACAGAAAAGGCAGAGGGCGATATCCTGCTCACCGAAGCAGAGGTAGTAGTATCTGGCGGTCGGGGAATGAAAGGGCCCGAAAACTGGGGCATGATAGAAGAGCTGGCCCGGGAGTTGGGCGCCGCTACGGGATGCAGCAAGCCTGTGTCAGATATGGGATGGCGTCCTCACCATGAGCACGTAGGTCAAACGGGAGTGAAAGTTAGCCCTAATCTGTATATTGCAATTGGAATTTCGGGAGCTATTCAGCATATTGCCGGCGTTAATTCTTCCAAGGTCTTGGTAGCCGTCAACAAAGATCCGGAAGCACCTTTTTTCAAGGTGGCCGATTATGGTATAGTTGGCGACGCCTTCGAAGTGGTTCCGAAGTTGATTGAAGCAGTGAAATCCAAAAAAAATTAATTGTAAGTGGATAGGATAAAATTAGAAATATTAGGATTGTCTTCCAGTCAATCTCAGGCAGGTTCATTTGCGCTGGTATTGGGTGAGGCTTCCGGAAACCGGCGGCTTCCTATTATCATTGGCATGTTTGAAGCCCAAGCTATAGCCATAGAAATAGAAAAGATCATCCCCAACAGGCCTATGACGCACGATTTGTTTAAGTCATTTGCCTACAATTTCAATTTTACCGTCAAGGAAATCGTCATTTCTGATTTAAAAGAAGGAGTGTTCTTTGCCAAGATTGTGTGCGAAGACAAAGACCGGACCATCGAAATTGATGCCCGGCCCTCCGATGCCATCGCCATAGGGCTGCGGTTCAACGCCGCCATTTATACATTTGAGTCGATCATGTCAGAGGCGGGCATAGTGCTTACCGAGGAAACAGAGGAAGAATCCTCTGAGTTTTCCGGTGACTTTGCAAAGAAAGAAAAAGAAACTTCGTCATCCAGTCCGCCTGAGCGATTGAAGGATTTCAGCACCGAGAAGCTGAAGCAAATGCTCGACGAAGCCATTGAAAAAGAAGACTATGAGCGCGCGGTGAAGATCAGGGATGAGATGAACCGAAGAAACTAAAATAAAAAGGCTGCCCGAAATGGCAGCCTTTTTTGTGTGTATTTATTTGGTTTGCTAATTTTCAAGGTCACCCTCTTTTACATGCCCGTCTTTGATCACGGTGTCTTTATAGTTAGACTTGTCGACTACCACCGGCTCCAGGAGGATGGATGGCACTTCAAACAGACCGGCTTTCATCTTGGTTACGTTTTCTGGTTTTTCGCCACGAGCCATTTTCATGGCGCTTTCGGCAGCGATTGTGGCCAGGGGTTTTATGGGCTTGTACACCGTCATCATTTGCGTGCCGGCTATCAGGTTTTTTATGGCCACCAGGTCAGCGTCCTGGCCGGTGATTCCCACGGCGCCTTCCATTCCATACGACTTTAGCGCTTCAATGGAGCCGTTTGCCAGGGCGTCATTGGCAGAGAGGATTACGGTCGGTTTTTCCTCTTCTATTGACAGGTACTCATCCACTTTCATCAAGGCCTCTATCTCGCTCCAGTCGTTCATGATGTAGTCGCCAATGATTTTCACGTCCTTGCTGGCAATGGAATTCTGCAACACCTTCAACTGGCCTTTCCTGAATTGAATAGCGTTGTGGTCTGAAATCGGGCCGTTCATCAGCAGGTAGTTTCCTTTAGGGTAGTTCTTCAGCGCATACTGAGCCTGTAGCTCGCCTACTTTTTCGTTGTTATAAGACACGTACAGCGACAAGTCGTTGGAGTTGATAAAGCGGTCGTATGCGATAATGGGAATCCCCGCTTCGCGGGCCATCTTGGCTATTTCTGAGGCCTTAATGGCATCGCATGGAATCACTACCAGCGCGTCTACCTTTTCACTGATCAGCTTTTTGGCAAGCTTGATCTGCTCATGAGGATCGCCAAACGGATTCTCTACCTGGCAGGTTCCTCCCATTTCCTTCACTTTTTCCTCAAAGTACTGCTGGTCTTTATACCATCTGTCTATAATATAGCTGTCCATCAGCAGCCCTATCTTCTGTGCTTTTGCCTCGGGGAGTAACACCCCGCACAACACTGCCAGCACGATAGCCATGAAAGTTTTGCGTTTAATTTTGTTCGCTTCCATGTTTTTCTTGTTTAAGTAAAAAAAATTGACCCATGAATTATGTGCTGTCAAAAAGGGTTTAAATCTATGCGGCGGCACATTATAGTAAAAAACTATATGTATATATAGCGATTTACGCCATTCAGGTGAGCGGGTTTTTGATAGAATAGCATTATTCGTCGGCTAATATTGAAAAAAAGTAAACGAATGTAAGATTATGTGCCCCCTTTGTGTAAAAATGACAATAACCCTTTGGGTTTTGCTTTTTCGCCGGTTTTTCCGTCTTCTGTAAAACATAGATATTGTCCGGGTAATTCCCTAACAAGGAAGCTTGCTTAGCGGTTATTTCATTAGTTCTTTTGTATCCGCTAATAAAAATCAAATGAAGGACAATCATCATCTATACAGGCCCCTGATTGTGTGGTTGCTTGCAGGGTGTTTTCTGGTGGCGCTCATGGTCATAGTGGGGGGGATCACCCGCCTTACGGAGTCGGGCCTTTCTATTGTCAACTGGAACTTGCTTATGGGTACTTTGCCTCCGCTGAATGAGCAGCAGTGGCAGGAAGTGTTTGAGATGTACCAGCAATCTCCTGAGTACAAGAAGGTCAACACCCATTTCGAGCTGGAAGACTTCAAATCTATTTTTTGGTGGGAGTATATCCACCGGCTTTTGGGTAGGTTGATAGGCCTTGTGTTCCTGGTTCCATTCGTCTATTTTCTATACAAGCGAAAGGTAACGGGAAGCCTAAAAACAAAGCTATGGGTCATATTTCTACTCGGGGCTTTCCAGGGCTTCCTGGGATGGTTTATGGTAAAATCCGGCCTGGTGGAGCGGCCCTCAGTGAGCCACTACCGGCTGGCGGCGCACCTCACCACCGCGCTCTTTCTCTACGCATATATATTATGGGTAGCGCTTGAAGTAATGTTTCCCCGCAGGGTGGCCGGTCTCGCCAGCGCCAGGAAGCTCAAGCAATGGACGGTGGTGCTTATTTCCCTCCTCACATTGCAGATCATCTATGGGGCTTTTGTGGCGGGCTTGAATGCCGGCTTCATTGTTAACACGTTTCCGCTAATGACCGGCTCGGTGGTTCATCCCAGTATCGGCAGGGCATTCGG
>CAYUJK010000303.1:0-5033 GCA_964444895.1 uncultured Roseivirgaceae bacterium | reverse complement strand
TCGATGGCAGATACAAATACGGCGGTGCTGTCCGGGTTGAAAAATGTGTTGTATACTCTTATCGATTTATTTTCTTTGACCACCGAGCTGTAGATGTTCACGGGGT
Source organism: uncultured Roseivirgaceae bacterium (assembly GCA_964444895.1). Taxonomy (GTDB): domain Bacteria; phylum Bacteroidota; class Bacteroidia; order Cytophagales; family Cyclobacteriaceae; genus CAJXNP01. Next base: position 4,927 of record CAYUJK010000303.1, on the reverse strand, counting down.
CATATAGCGGTTTGATATCGTAGTTGATAATGTACTTGTTAAAATTGATGTCAAAGTGTTTGCCGGAAGGAAGTGCTGTCTGGATTTTGAAAGGGCGTACGTCGTGGCGGATAAAGTAGAGGTTTAAATTCTCAATGTTTTGCTGAAGGTCCAGTGTGTCGCTTTTAAGTGCGTAGGGTTCACCGTTCGGTTCCAGTTTTAGATTAGAATTTCCGTCGACAAATCCATAGAGCAGGTATTTACCGTTTTTGATGTTTTCTATTCTGTAGTAGCCGCTGTCAGTTGTTTGTGTAAAGTAGTAAGGAGAGCCATTTTGTATGGTTACTGTATCCTCGACAACATACAAACCTATGGTCGCTTTTTTGAGGGTGTCGTTTTTGAGGAGATTGATGGCATAGCCCTCTATCGAAAGGCTATCTAAAAACTCTCCCGTGCTGAAGCTCAGTTTGTTGTCTAAGGTCGGATTTTTTTCTTTGACATCCTGTATGGCCTCGCGAAAGTTGAAGGTGTAGGTTGTGTTTTCAGCGAAGTCTTTTTCAAATACAAGGATAAATCCTTTTTTTCCGGGCTTGGTTTCGTACTTAAAGTCGATCTTGGGTGTGATGAGTAGCTGTTTGTTCAGGTTGTTGAGTTGTATCCGCTCGTCAAATTGAAATTCATATACGCGGGTGTGTACATTTACCGATTGGTGCCTGGGATTTGAATAGATCAGGCTCGGAGGAATGGAGTCTCTCGGCCCACCCGATGGTGGTACTTTATTTGCGCATTTTGGAAACAGAGAAAATACCAGGAATCCGAAAATAATAGTGATGAATATAGAAGTGTTAAGTTTCATTTGGATAGCACGTATATCAGGCTGGAGTATTCGCCGCTTTTATTGGCATAAATATTTGATTTACAGGAATTTATGAATATTTTAACCGGATTTAGGGCATCAGTTTTGTATTTTTCACTCAACATACTCACATAGTAAGCATCGAATTTCATCGGCAATATATTTACTATTTTTAAACCATGCTGATGTGCGAGGTTTTTCATCGTTTTTTTCTCAAAGTGATACAAGTGTCGCGGTACATCGTATGCTGCCCAGTAGTTCCCATATTTACCAGCATCGTAGCTTTTGTGGTTTGGTACCGCTACAATCATCTTGCCAGATTCTGACAGTGCCCGGGATAGTATTGTCATGGTTTCATGGAGCTCGTGTACATGCTCAAGCACATGCCACAGCGTAATGATGTCGTAGTTATTCCTTTTTATTTGAACTGTTTCTGAGTAAATATTTGTCTCTGTTTTTTCCAACGCTATTTTTCTTGCTGAGGGATCTGTCTCCAATCCGCTGATATTCCAGTTGTTTTTCTTGCTGATGGCGAGAAAATGTCCGGTGCCGCAGCCAAAATCTAAGAGCCGCCTGCCCTGAGTTAGCGAGTTGATCAGCCGCACTTTTTTACGAAGGGTGTAATTTCTGACGAGCTTGTATATGAAGTTGATGGGCGAGTTCGATTTGTTGGCGTGCGAGATATACTGATCGGATTGGTAATACCGTGATATTTGTGTTTGATCTGGCCGGGGATTTGTGAAAAGGAATTCACAATCGCTACATTGATAAAGGCTAAATTCCTCTTTTGATACGGAATAGTCTTTTACGGTACGTTCCGTTTCTATGTGCTCACTTTTGCATAAAGGACATTTTGATAGGATCTCTGTCATTTTTTATTTACCGAAATACACGAGAATAATGGAAACATCAGCCGGTGATACCCCACTGATTCGCGAAGCCTGGCCTATGGTAGTTGGTTTTATTTTGTTGAGCTTTTCCCGGGCCTCAGCAGACAGCGAGGTTATCTCGTTGTAGTCAAATTCCTGACGTAGTTTGAAGTTTTCGAGCTGCTCTATTTTTTCTACCAGGCGCTGCTCCTTTTCTATGTAGCTTTCGTAAATAATGTGTATTTCTGCCTGTTCAATTAGTTCCCGGTCGTAGTTGCTGAGCACATCGTGAAGTGGGGAGTTGTGGTTACTGAGTTTCTGGAGGTTGATTTCTGGCCGTTTCAAGAGTTGATAGACAGAAGTTTTTTCATTGATCAAGGAAGTATTGATCACTGCGAGGCTTTCGTTGATCTCATCTGGGGCCAGTTTAAATTGTTTGATAGAGGACATTAGCTTTTTTAGCTCGTTTTGTTTGTCCATGACGGCATCCAGTCGTTCATTTCCTGCCAGGCCGATGGCGTGTCCAAGCTGCGTGAGGCGCATGTCGGCATTATCCTGGCGCAGAAGGATTCGGTATTCGGCCCTCGAAGTAAACATTCTATAGGGTTCTTGTGTGCCTTTGTTGATCAGGTCATCAATGAGTACACCAATATAGGCTTCAGAACGCTTGAGTATCAAAGGTGTTTTTTCGTTTATTTTCAAATGCGCATTAATTCCCGCCATGAGGCCCTGGCAGGCAGCTTCCTCATATCCGGTTGTGCCATTTATTTGCCCGGCAAAGTAGAGATTTTCGATCAGTTTTGTTTCTAAAGTATGATTGAGCTGGGTAGGTGGAAAGTAGTCGTACTCGATCGCATAGCCCGGACGGAACATCTTTGCGTTTTCAAAACCGGGTATTTGTGTGAGGGCTTTGTATTGGACATCTTCTGGCAGCGAGGTAGAAAATCCGTTTATGTACACTTCTACCGTCTTCCACCCTTCTGGTTCTACAAATATTTGATGACGATCTCGCTCAGAAAACCGGTTTATTTTGTCTTCTATCGACGGGCAATATCGTGGACCAACACCTTTTATGCGCCCATTGAACATAGGGGAACGATCAAATCCCGTCTTTAGCAGATCGTGTACCTTGGTATTGGTGTAAGTGATATGGCAGCTCAATTGCTGTTCCAGGGGCTTTGTTTTATCACTGAAAGAGAATTTTCGTGGATTATCATCTCCTTTTTGTTCTTCCATTCGGGAATAATCGAGGGAACGCGCATCAATTCGCGGCGGAGTACCCGTCTTCATTCTCCCTGATTCAAAACCCAATGATACAAGCTGTTCTGTGAGGCCTTTTGCCGCCTTCTCCCCTGTTCGGCCTCCACCAAAGGTTTTTTCACCAATGTGAATGATACCATTAAGGAATGTACCATTGGTGAGCACTACCGCTTTGGATTTTATTTTAATGCCAAGAGCCGTTGTGACACCCGCAACCCGGTTATCTTCCACCAGGATGCCTGTGACCATTTCCTGCCAAAAGTCAATATTTTGGTTTTTTTCCAGCGCCCATCTCCATTCTTCTGAGAAGAGCATACGATCGTTTTGCGTCCTCGGGCTCCACATGGCCGGTCCCTTCGATAGGTTAAGCATGCGGAATTGTATCATGGACTTATCCGATATGATACCAGACATCCCCCCTAACGCGTCTATTTCACGCACTATTTGACCTTTAGCCACGCCGCCCATCGCTGGGTTGCATGACATTTGCGCAATGGTGGTCATATTCATGGTGGCCAATAGCACCTTTGAGCCCATTGTAGCCGCTGCATGTGCCGCTTCACAGCCGGCATGGCCAGCGCCTACTACTATTACATCGTATTCTGGAAACATATTTTTGAAAGTGTTCCACGTGGAACATTTGAAGAACCCTCTTGTGAAACGTTCCACGTGGAACGTTTTTGCTATTAAAATTGCCGCAAAGCTAAGTAATGATCTTCTATTTTCCGCATTTCTGATTGCTCTGCCTCCGTTTTGTCGCCGTATCCTACCAGGTGGAGCACGCCGTGGATAATTACCCGGTGCAACTCATCGGTAAAGGAAACACCTAATTCAGTAGCATTTTCCTGCACGCGTTCTATGCTTATGAAAATGTCACCCTCTATTTCGCCGGACTTCTCTGCGTTGTCAAAGGTAACGATATCTGTATAGTAATCGTGTTCCAGGTATTGCCGGTTAATGCCTAATAGGTATTCGTCAGAACAGAAAATAATGTTGAGTTCGTTTATTTTTTTGTTCGAAAGGGAAAGCACGTGCAGAATCCAGTCAACTATGTCATAGGGCTTGTCAGGCGAAAAGTCTACCTCTTCACTGTGAAAAAGAATGGAACTCATGCTCAGTTTACATAAAAGCTCAACTCCACGATGCGTCCGTTGTCGTGAAAATTGACTTCGTCAGATAAATGCTTCATAAGGAATATGCCTCTGCCGCTGGGTTTATTCAGGTTTTCCGGGGAGGTGGGATCTGGCAAGCTGCTGTAGTCAAAACCAAGGCCTTCGTCTTCTACTCGAAACTTCAGGACATTTTCGTTTAATGTTAGGGAAATGGATACGTTTTTGCTTTTGTCCTTGTGATTACCATGCTTGATCGCGTTGTTGACCGATTCCGTCACGGCAATCATAATGTTTCCGTAGATGTCGTCTTCAAGGTTAAACTTCTCCTTGGCATTATCGATAAAACTTTCGATAATCCTGATGTTCTCATCAATCGATGGGATTTCAATCTTTATAGTATCCATGCTCAAATTTCTAAAAATTCCCTAATCTATTAAAATATTTGTTTACTTCAGATTTATAATAATGGTTTAATTTCGGAGGAACAGTCTTTAATAATTCTATTTCCTGCTCCCTGGCTTTAATGTATTGCTCAAACTCCCTGGGAATTTGTTTTTGATGCTTTTTCGCATGTTCTGCTTCTCTCTCTTCTGATTGCTCCCGCTCTTTATCTGCATTTTCTGCCTCTAACAAACGGGTTACGATTTCCTGCTGGCGCTTTATCAGTTGTTCGGTAATGCGCTTATTTACCAGGTCTATTTCCGTTTCTTCCATCTTTCGCATGATATCTTCCAGGTTATTGCCCGGTCCGTCGCCGTTTTCCAGCGGATTCATTTGCTTTTGCATTTCTTCCAGCATTCGCCTGATACGCTCCTGCTCGGCAGCCATCCGCGATAGCTCTTCAGAAAGCT
>CAYUJK010000302.1:3507-5041 GCA_964444895.1 uncultured Roseivirgaceae bacterium | reverse complement strand
TTTCGAATGCAGAGAGCCTGCTGAACAGCGAACTGCTGCCCCCCATCGGTAGCCAAGAGATATGGGGATCCGGCGTTACGTATCTGAAAAGCCGCGAAGCCCGGAAAGAAGAAGCCAAAGACGCCGGCGGGGGAGATTTCTACCAGCGGGTTTACGATGCAGAGCGTCCCGAGATATTCTTTAAAGGCACACCGCTGCGTGCCGTAGGATCGGGACAAAGCGTGAAAATCCGCAGGGATTCCAAGTGGAATGTTCCCGAGCCAGAACTTACCCTGCTGATCAGCTCCAACGCCAAAATTATTGGCTACACCGTGGGCAACGATATGAGTTCCAGAGATATAGAAGGTGAAAACCCCTTGTATTTGCCGCAGGCGAAAACATACGATAAATCTTCTGGAATCGGTCCCGGTATTTACGTTTCAGAACAACCTATCCCATTGGAGTCAAAGATTTCCATGCAAATAATGCGTGGAGGTAAGGCGGCATTTGAGGGAGAAGTGCTTTTGAGCCAGATGAAAAGGAAGCTGGAAGAGTTGGTAGGTTTTCTGTGCAGGGAATGCTCGTTTCCCAAAGGCTGCCTGCTGATGACAGGCACCGGCATCATCCCCTCGAACGATTTCACGCTGAATCATGGAGATGAGATACGCATTACTATTGACCACATCGGAACGCTGGTCAACACTGTGGAATAGAAAAATAAGTTACTAATGTAAATATATGAATAGGGTTGTCGGAATGATGGAATGTTGGATAAATGGCGCGCCAAACATTCACCTTTCCAATCTATTCGGGCAAAATGATAAAAAAGACCGAAGTGTTTTTCTTCCGTCGTCAAACTTAAAACTACCATTAACATGAGCTTAACAGGACAAAATATTATCGGATTCGAATTTTCAGCCAAGGGAAGCTCTTCCTTTAAGGCTTCTAACCCCGCTACTTTGCAATCACTCGAAACCTCCTTCACGGAAGCCACCTCTGCCGAAGTCGGCCAGGCTGTTGAAAAAGCCGAAAGCGCCTTTTTGGCATACCGAAGCAAAACCAATGTAGAAAGAGCGGCATTCCTGGAAGCGATCGCGGACGAAATATTAGCCCTGGGCGATGCGCTCCTGAAACGGTGCATGGAAGAAACTGCCCTACCCGAGGCGCGGCTTACCGGGGAGAGAGGCCGTACCATGAACCAATTGAAGCTTTTCGCGAGCGTGGTGAGAGAAGGCTCATGGATTGACGCCCGCATTGACCCGGCCATGCCCGACCGGCAGCCGCTGCCCCGGCCCGATGTTCGTCAAATGCAAATTCCTCTGGGGCCCGTAGGCATATTTGGCGCCAGCAACTTCCCGCTGGCCTTTTCTGTAGCGGGTGGCGATACGGCTTCAGCACTTGCCGCCGGATGTCCGGTAGTGGTAAAGGCGCATCCACTGCACCCCGGCACTTCTGAAATGGTAGGCCAGGCCATTATCAAAGCCGCTAAAAAAACCAACATGCCCGAAGGGGTATTTTCACTGGTGCAGGGCACTTCAGTAGATGTGGGTATGGC
>CAYUJK010000302.1:0-3407 GCA_964444895.1 uncultured Roseivirgaceae bacterium | reverse complement strand
TGCCCGAAGGGGTATTTTCACTGGTGCAGGGCACTTCAGTAGATGTGGGTATGGCCATCGTAAAGCATCCCAAAATCACGGCTATTGGTTTTACCGGCTCATTCAGGGGTGGAAAAGCCATTTTTGACGCGGCCAACCAGCGCGAAACACCTATTCCTGTATTCGCCGAAATGGGAAGTGTAAACCCGGTGTTTATTTTACCGGGTGCTCTGAAGGAAAAAAGAGACGCCATAGCCCGGGGAATTGTGGGCTCGCTCAACATGGGCGTGGGTCAGTTTTGTACGAACCCTGGCCTTATCGTAACCCCGGCCTCCGATGACTCGACCCAATTTATGAAGCAAGTCGTCGAGATCGCATCAGGCTCTAATAGTGGTGTGATGCTCTCGGAAGGCATGAAGAAAAACTACCTTTCCGGCATCAAAAAGCTGGAGCAAGCTGCGGGGGTGACGCTCGCCGCTGCCGGGCAAGGTCCCGAGGATGGCAATAAAGTTTCTACCAAAATATTCACTACCGATGCCGCCACCTTTATGAACAACAAGGCGCTGGCGGAGGAAGTGTTTGGCCCCTCAACTGTGAATGTAAATGCTAAGGACAAAGCTGATTTGCTGCGATTGGCCGAAGGCCTGGAAGGCCACTTAACCGCCACCCTGCATGGCACGGAAAAAGACCTGGAAGACTACGCCGACCTTGTGAAGATACTGGAAAGAAAAGTAGGAAGGATCATCTTCAACGGCTATCCTACAGGAGTGGAAGTTTGCCATGCCATGGTACACGGTGGTCCGTATCCGGCTACGAGCGCTTCGCAAACCACCTCGGTAGGAACAGGTGCTATCCGAAGGTTCTCGCGTCCGGTGTGCTACCAGGACTTCCCCCAAACCTCCCTGCCTGAAGCGCTCAAGGATGGCAATCCGCTGAAGATATGGAGGCTGGTAAATGGTGAGATGACCAAATAGAGCAGCGATAGTCAGTCAGTTTTGTTTTTTTCTGAACCAAAACAGCTCTTGCTTAGTTCTGTTGGTAAAGAATATAAAAAGCAGTTTGGAAGGGGTTTTTGAAAAATTGAAACCAAAAGCCCCTTTTAAATAATAGAGGAAACAATCCCGAGGACTGAAAGGATGGCTATGGAACTAAAAGTGGGCGACAAGGCGCCGGATTTCACATTGGCTTCGGCAGACGGAAACCCGTTTACCTTAAGCAGGCATGAGCAGGGAAAAGCCTGTATTATCTATTTCTATCCCAAAGATTTTACATCGGGTTGTACGGCGCAGGCGTGCAGTTTCCGCGATCATTTCGAGGCGTTTCGCGATATCGGTGTGGAGGTGATAGGGATCAGCAAGGACAGCGTAGCTACACATAAGGAATTCAAAACCAAATACCAGTTGCCGTTCATCCTGCTGTCTGACCCTACGGGTGCGGTAGCTGAGAAATACAATGCAAAAATCCCCTTTATCGGAATGACCAAGAGAATCACCTATCTCCTGGATAGCGCCCATGTGGTCAGGCATATTTATACCAATAATATTTTTGCCAAAGAACATGTGAAAAAAATGCTGGCAGAAGTGGAGAAGGAGTAAGGAGGATTAGTGATTTGAGTTGATTGCGTAGTATTCTGTATTTAGTGTGTCAGGATGTGTTGCAAAAGGGGGATACGCCCTCACCTTGGATAATCAACCAGTAGCCGATAACGAATCCAATTCGAATAATCAATATTCAATAAACAACAAACAATAATCAATGGATTTTACCTTCCAACCTAAAATTTCCACTGATTGCAGAATACCGAATACCGAAAATAACCAATAACGAGTAACCAATAACTCAATAACCAATAACGAATAACGAGCATCACCCCTCCACAATCAGTCCATCCTGCATCCGCAAAGTCCTGTCCGCCATTTTGGCGAGATACATGTTGTGGGTTACGATCACAAAGGTCTGGTTCAGTTCCTCCCGCAGTTTGAAGAAAAGCTCGTGCAGTTCATTGGCATTTTTGGAGTCGAGGTTTCCGCTGGGTTCGTCGGCAAAAACGATTTTCGGGTCGTTGATCAGCGCCCGGGCTACGGCTGTTCGCTGTGCCTCCCCACCGGACATTTCAGAGGGTTTGTTTCCCTGGCGCTCAGCTATGCCGAGGAGTTCAAGGAGTTTCATAGCTTTCCTTTCTACTTCCTTGCGAGGCAGCTTTCCGATAAAACCTGGGATGCACACGTTTTCAAAAGCTGTGAACTCCGGTAGTAAGTTGTGGAATTGGAAGATGAACCCAATGTTCAGGTTTCGAAATCGGGCCAGTTGGCTGTTGCGAAGCTTGCTGATTTCAGAGTCGTCTATGAATACCTTGCCGGTATCGGCGTGATCCAGGGTGCCAAGGATATGAAGCAAGGTGCTTTTTCCTGCACCTGAAGCGCCCACAATGGATACAATCTCTTTTTTTTTGATTTCCAGGTCAATGCCTTTCAGCACTTTCAGGTCCCCATACGATTTACTGATGTTTTCTGCTTTTAGCATGAAGAATAAAAGGATTTCTGATGGGTAAAATTAAAGGAGCAATATATAGCAAAATATATTCAGTTTTAGAATTTACCTTGTTAAAAACCCTTAAAAGAGTTAGTTTCGCCCAAAATCTGGAAAAATGAACATACACGAATATCAGGCAAAGAATTTACTAAAAAAATACGGAGTGAGAGTACAGGAAGGGTTTGTGGCTGACTCTCCTGCCAAGGCGCTTGACGCGGCCAAAAAGCTCCACGACGAAACTGGCACGAGCTGGTATGTAGTAAAAGCACAGATCCATGCGGGCGGTCGCGGTAAGGGAAAAGTGAAGGAAACGGACTCTAACGGCGTGGTATTGGCTAAATCGCTGGATGAAGTGCCTGCGAAAGCCGAGAAAATATTAGGGGGAACGTTAGTTACCAAGCAAACCGGTGAGGCAGGTAAGCGTGTGCATAAAGTGCTCATTGCCCAAGATGTTTATTACCCCGGCGAATCGGAGCCTAAGGAATTCTATGTGAGCATTCTCCTCGATAGAGCCAAATCATGTAATATGATCATTGCTTCTACAGAAGGTGGTATGGACATTGAGGAGGTGGCCGAAAACCATCCCGAAAAAATCATCAAGGAATGGGTGGATCCGCAGTTGGGTCTGCTGCCTTTCCAGGCGCGCAAAGTGGCGTTTCAGTTGGGACTTGAGGGAACGGCCTTTAAGGAAATGGTGAAATTTATCACCTCGCTATATGCGGCGTACGTAGGCACGGACTCTGCCATGTTTGAGATCAATCCGGCCCTGAAAACCTCCGACAATAAAATCATGGCCGTGGATGCCAAGGTGAGCCTGGACGACAATGCTCTCTTCCGCCATCATGACCTCGCCGACCTCAGAGATATTTCCGAAGAAGATCCTCTGGAAGTGGAGG
>CAYUJK010000301.1:0-5044 GCA_964444895.1 uncultured Roseivirgaceae bacterium | reverse complement strand
ACGTTGTGTTTAATAGCCGCCTGACAAAGACAGTGCATAAAATGAGCGACAGAAAAAAATAAAAATAAAATGACTGACACGTTTTCCATAGGACAATTTACGGTTGACGAGAACGATACTGTACCAAACCAGCGTCAGTGGACTTTAACAAATGGACAGTTTAGTGCAAGCGGTCAGTATTACTGCACCGAGACAGTGACGACTGACCAAGACAGAAAATTAAAAAGCCCTCGCTTCGCATTTTTGAAAATTTCTGCCAACGCACATTACACACATTTGCAAAGCTGCACAGGCCAAAGCACAACCCAAGCTTTGCAAAAGAGTGCAATTTTGCCTGCACTCAAAAAACTTATTACTATCTATGGCTAAAGAATATTCCGCTGGTTACATATTACAGGGAGTTCGGGAATTGATAAAATCAAATCCTGATGGCGAATTGTGGCTGAAAGCTATTAAAAAACTATCGGTATTCCATCTTTCCAATTCTAACATAAATAGCTACGAACCAGAAAAAGAACATCCAATCCTTACAATTCTTGACAACCAAGTTTCTAGAGGGCTGCCTACTATCCCGTCAATATTTTTGGAGAATAAATTCTTATCACGTCTCGGAATCACTGAAAAGAAAACAACCAGGATAGGTTCAATTTCATATAACATCATTGAGCAACATAAACAATTAGTAAACGAACATCTCAGAGCATTTGCAATAGTTGATACACGGCTACATAATACCTCAGAAAACATTTCATTTCAAACTTGGGAGGAGCATGCCGGTAGTGATTATGAGCAAATATTTTACAATAACATTTTTAATGAAATTTTTGGTGCTTGTAGCAATCAAGTGCTTGAACTTCAAAGGAGTATAACTTCTATTTTAGAACAATCCGACCGAGAAGAACGAGCGACAAGAAATCAATTAGCTGATTTAGCAACACGTTTTTATGAACAAAAGGCAGATTTCGTGTTGCAGTTTCCTCAAGTGGAAGGTTTCTACAAAGGACTTATAATCGAAATAGACGGCTCACAACATTTTACAGATCCCAATCAGCAACAACTTGACAACAGCCGCGACCACTTTACTCGACAAAATAATTGGGAGACAGTTAGAATAACGACAAGGGAGATAGACAACATACCTAAGGGTAAGAAACGAATAATAGAGAACTATTTAGCCCATCCTTACTTTAAAGCGATTCGAAATAATGTTCAGCAGCCATTGATTAATTCTAAAACAGGCAAAAGATACCTGCAATTAATGTTAAGTCCATTGGCCATTGCTCGAGTTCAAAAGGCAATCATTAAAGCATTTAAAAAGGGATTGCTAGACTTGAGGAGTGAAAAAGTATCTATTGCTGTAATTGAAAGGGATGTACCATGTGCTTATCTGGCTATTGATGATTTACGTGAACAAATAAGACACCTTTCTTTACTCCAAACAGGAGAATTTGAAACAGTTTTACCCGAAATAGAGGTAGAGGTGTTTGTAACACCGGAATACAAGGATTGTGAGTTGAATGCCGGATTTTCCATAAAAGAATTCAACAGAAATATTGATTTTGAGAGTTTTGACCTATTGATTGATTGTGCTGTTTTGAGTACAAACTTTTATTTAGACCCTCCTGAAAAGTCCGTCCCAAGAAGAACGATTGTAATTCGGTCATTGCATTCTTCAAGCGAGCCACGCAAATTCAATTTTCATCCTTCGATTACCTACAATTCTCTCTATGATGATTCAGGAAAGCTTGCTGAGGATAAGAGTGTAAGTTTATCCTTCTTTCTGCAATCATTATTCAGAAAGGAATCCTTTCGAGAAGGGCAAATTGAAATACTCAATAAGGCACTGCAAAAACATAATCCCATTGCGCTCTTACCAACTGGTGCAGGCAAATCTTTAACTTATCAATTAGCATCATTATTACAACCTGGTTTGACCATTGTCGTTGACCCTATTAAATCTTTGATGAAAGACCAGAATGAAAATCTTATTTCTGCAGCAATTGACGCAACCACTTATATAAATTCATCTTTAACTCCCGTCCAAAGAGAAGCAAACACCAGAAAATTTGCCGAAGGTGAGTACTTATTCGCTTTTGTTTCACCTGAGCGATTTATTGTTCAACCATTCAGACGAACCCTATCCCATATTGCAAATAATGGTAAATGTTTTTCATACTGTGTAATTGATGAAGCACATTGTGTTTCCGAATGGGGTCATGATTTCAGAACTGCATATTTGAAATTAGGAGAAAATGCCCGGTTATTTTGTTCAACGAACAATGGATTGGAAAAAGTGCCAATTATTGGGCTTACCGGTACAGCCTCATTTGATGTTTTGAGTGATGTTCAGCGAGAGGTTCATTTAATTGATGAATCCTCAATAATTCGTCCCGAAAAGTCGGAAAGGGAAGAGCTTACTTTCAAGGTTAAAGTATTTAATGCAACTTTGGCCGGACCCACAACTGACAGAAACATTTGGGCCTCTGTAGGGGCTGCGACTCATCAAACCCTTATTAATCTTGTATCCAATGAATTGCTGGATGAATTCAACGCAAGAACATTTAGCGAGTTTGTAAAACCAAAAGGAGACTCAACCAATTGTGGGATAATCTTCTGTCCTCATAAAGGAGGTGAATTTGGAGTAAAGAGAATTGCTGAATTATTAAGAAATACTTTTCCGGAGATAAAGCACGCTATCGGAGAATATTATGGCGGTGGTGATGGAGGTGATAAGGTATTGGATGAAACACAAGATCGTTTTAAGAACAATGATATTTCCGTTTTGGTAGCGACTAAAGCATTCGGGATGGGTATCGATAAGCCGAATATTCGGTTTACCATTCATGTTACTCATCCGATTTCTATTGAAGGCTTTTATCAAGAAGCAGGACGTGCTGGTAGAGACAGAGAATCTGCAGTATGCTTTATTCTGCACTGCGACAACCTTCGATTAAAAAACGGAAATACAGTTGCAAAAGAAATTCAGGAGTCATTTTTAAGCAATAGTTTCAGAGGGCTCAATAATGAAAAATCCGTCATTTTTGAATTGCTTGACTGTATAACATACCCCCATACTCCAAATATCAATCAGATCACAAGCCGGGTATTGAATGAAAATGGCAGAATATGTAAACTTAATTTATTTCCCAGACCACCTGAAACTCCACATACCATATACGTAAATGGAGAAGAATTTGGAACAAAGTATGGGCAAATAAATCTTCGGACACTCCAGTATACGCCTTCTGATAACATAGTGCCGATACCTGAGGCAGTTGAAATATTGGAACAAGTTAAGGACATAATTTCTAACCGTCCAAATGGAATTGGTGTTGTGGATTGGCTACAATCCATCAATGAAACTCCTGTGGAACCAGGTATTGAAGAGCTATTGTCCCGGATTCCAGAAAATCAAGAAGATATAATCACAATAGGTTTTGAAAATAATGGCATTCAAGAAATTGTTGACTACTTATCCATTCAGGATGAGGCGTTTGATTACTCAATGATATTATCTTCACTTAACTTCTGTTTTACATTTAACCAGTTTGTTTCTAATTTGAATACAGAGTATTGGCGAAATACTAACCATAATTTCAATTTTACTGCTCAAATTCTTTCGGATTTAGAACCTCTGTATGAAAATATACGCTTAGCACCGGATACATTCAAAGCTGTATATCGCCTTTCAATTATAGGGGTTGTTAAGGATTACATTGTGAATTATGAAGCTTCTACAATCAACTTGGTCTGTATCAATATACCAGATCAGCAAATACTCAATAATCTAATCCAGTATGTTTCTCGATATGTAACCACAGCTACAGCTTCAAGTGTTAGACAGGAGGTTCATCAAATTGATAAGCCCACCATACTCCGAAAATGTATTGACTACCTAATTGGCTTTACTTACGAGCATATTTATAAGAAGCGAAGGATTGCTATGGATAATATGGAATCAGCCGTTCAAAAGGCAGTCGAAGAAGGTGATGAGGCTTTCAGAACTGAGATTAATAATTACTTTGACTCAAGATACGTTGAGGCTTTACGAATCGAAACCCATAACGGAGACATTTCCGAATCTGAAATTCTTTTCGACTTTATTCATCAAGTTGGTCATAATAAGGATGAGATTAAGCAACTCAGAGGTTCAAGCAGCCGTTTGTTGGAATCCTATCAAACGAACGCCTTGTTCTATTGGATGAGATTATATTCCTCATTGCTTCTTAAAGACACCAGTAAAACCGACCTGCAAAAGGACTTTAAAAGTGGAATAGAACATTTCAAGAACCAATATGATTGGGTAGAAATTGACAACACGATTGAGCAATTAAAGGATGAAATAGGGCATCATGACAATGAATCCCTGAAAACATTTGAATGGATAATTGAGTCAGAACTGACCAATATAGCCGTACAAAGAGTTAAATCAATGAACAAAACAATATTATCTGATTATGGCATTTAAAGAACTAGACGATAAACTCAACGAGCTTCAGTCCGAAGTGGGTAAAGTGAAAGCTGCTTCAGAGCTCATTGGAGAAGCAAGAAAAGCTGCTGAATATGCAGCCGATGCTGCGGAAACACTGACAAAGGAGTATGGTAAACATCTAAGCGGAATCACAGAGGAAGTTGATAAAATATTAACGCCACATAAGGAATTACTAGAAGCATCAAAAAATCTGGTTGATACAATTTCATCAGTGGACTTTCCAAACCGTTTAGATAAAATTGAGAAAAAGATACGGATGATTCTTATTCTAGCAATTGCGATAGGGGGCGTTTCATTCATTGGGTTAATTTTTACTTTGGTTATTTTCTTTACAAAGTGATGGCCTTGCTTAGTCACACACATTGGCTGGCCGCTCAAAGCCACACGGAATCCAAAGCCAGCCAAAGAGTGTGCCTGCCCATCCAGAGAAAGAGAAATTTTCAAAAATGCCCCACGCGCGACAAAAAAGAAAAGGACAAAGTGCTATAAAGAAGCATTGGGAAGAGGCGGCTACTAAAACACAACATTGTATAAGAGCAATAGCGGGTGAAG
>CAYUJK010000300.1:0-5051 GCA_964444895.1 uncultured Roseivirgaceae bacterium | reverse complement strand
CCGGGGGCTATGAAGACTCTGTCGCAAAAACGATTGCGGGGGCAAAAGACATGGACCACATCGCTACTATGATGATCAGGCAGAAGCGAGGTGAAGAACTCAAAGAAAAGTTGAACAACTACGCTACTTTTTTGGCAGGTGTAACAGGGAATACGGAAATTTTTCAACCCATCGCGTTCGATGGTAAAGAACACCCTTACTATAGCAGGCTCCCCAATCAAAGGGATAAAAATTTCAGCCAGCTGTATTTTGAAAGCACACCAGCAGCGGGCGGACTGGCTTCTTTCAGCCAGCTACAAAGCAAGGTGATGGACTACGAAACAGAGGCATTGAACATACTCGCGGCAAAAGTAGGTGCGCGCGACGTAAGCTTTGACAATATTGTGCCGCTTATTGTGCCTGAGTCTAAATACGTAGCTGCAGGCGCCGTATTTAAGGCAGAAATGTATGCAGCAGCATCTGCATCGAACGTAACGCCCGTCATGAGTTTCGACAATACACCTATTACCGTGAATGAAAACGGTATTGGTACATTTTCTTTTAAAGCTTCAGGCGGAAACTATGACAAGGATGGCAGGATAAAGAAGACGATTAACGCCAAAATTGTGATCAATGATGGTGAGTATACCACACCGTTCGAATATTTTGTCGTAAAGCCGGTTGTTCAGATCCAATCGGCGTCTGTTCAGGCGCTTTACCTAAACTGCGGAAACGACCTCTTTGTAAACGTGCCTGCTCTGGGCGAAGCGTATAACCCCACTTTCAGAGCCAGTGGTGGAGATGCCTTGAAAGGCGCGCAAAAAGGTAGAGTTACCGTTATTCCTACAGGGAAAAAATTGACCCTTTCTGTTTACAGTGATGGCACCTTACTTGACAATGTAGAATTTAGTGTTCGTGGTATTCCCAAGCCTGATATTGTACTGAAAGGTGACGGCGCCGATGTAGATGAGAAGAAAGGTGTTTCTACTCCTCCAAGGGAATTGACGATGTTAGCGATTCCTGATGACGACTTCAGGACTATGCTGCCCAATGATGCCCGCTACCGAATCGGTGAGTGGGAGATTATCTGGGCCAGAGGTTCGAGAGCAGTAGAACGACAGTCCGTGAACGGACCTTCCTTCAGGCTACCAGCCAGCTGGAGGCAAATGCGTCCCGGAGACAGGATCGTAATTGAAGTGAAGCAGGTGCTAAGGAGGAATTTTAGGGATCAGACAGAAAATGTTGTAATTGGTGCTGGCCAGAGGGTGAAGCAGATACCAATTAACTAGTTAATGCGAATTTAAACAGGTAGTTATGAAAAATTTCAAGTTTTTGGTGGTGGGAATTTTGATGGCAGCTTCCGTGGGAAGCTTGTCAGCCCAGGAAAACCAGATGTCCTATAACGAGAACTCTGTGTATCCTATTCCTTTTGCCAACCAGATGTACAAAAAAACTGTATGGAGGAGGATGGATTTAAAGGAGAAGCAAAACTCGCCATTCTTTTCTACGAGTAATGAAATTACCAGGATACTGATTGATGCTGTAAAGGACGGTATTTTAGATGTGTACGAGGATGATTCTTTGAACAAGAAAATGTCTAAAGAGAAATTTCTCGAAAATCTAAAACTTCCGGAGGAAGACAATGCTGATGCCTTTGGCGGAGGATTTGGCGATACAGGAGGCTGGGATGATTCTGGCTGGGGTGATGACGGTGGCGGTGGCGCTGCACAACAAGCAGGCCCTCAATATTATGATGCAGCCGAATTGACGATCCTTCATATCAAAGAAGATATGATCTTTGACAAAGTAAGATCGAGGTTGTATTACGACATCCAGTCTATCCAAATGATTATTCCGGCAGAGGCTGTGGCTACAGGTATCGAGCAATCCGTGGGGGTTTTCAAATACAAAGACCTTGAGCGATTATTCAGATCTATGCCTAACAGGGCAATATGGTATAACCGCCAAAACACTGCCGAGCATCGCAATATGGCTGACGCCTTTTTGTTGAGGTTGTTCAGCGCGAGGGTTTACAAAGTGTCTAACCCAAGAAACGATCAAATAGCCGATATTTATTTAGATCCGAAAGCGGCGCTTCTTAAATCGCAGCAGATAGAACATCAGCTGATAGAGTACGAACATAATTTGTGGGAGTACTAAAAAGCAACAAAATATCAAAGCGGGAGGCTGTCTGAAAAGCAGCCTCTTTTTTTATTTAAATAAATTGCATTTTTGCATTTACCTTTCAAATTATGTGATAAAATTAAGAACTTTTTACAAAGGTGTCTATCAATTTTAAATTCTTATATCTTTGTACAGAACAAGTGAGATTTGATGACTAGCGACGAGAAAAAGGCGTTTCTTTTGTTAAAATCGGTGATATTTCACTATCACGGATTAGATGAAGATGAGCAGAAAATATTGGAAGAAACAGCTATCAGGTACAGTGCTATTGATGAGTTAAAATGGGCCAATGAATTCATTGCTACCGACTATATTTCTGCTTTTGAACGTGCACGCGAATACCTCAACAAAGTGATAGGAAAGTTGTCAAAAGAAAAGCGCTTGCACTACCTGGACTTAGTGTGGAAGGCAAACAATAAAAAAGGATATATCACCGAAATGGAAGCTACAGCCATGCTGAAACTGGCCAAAGATTGGGAAGTAGAGGATGAGCTTATAGAGCTGGTAAAGAAATAACAGATCCCTACCCTGACCCGTTGACCGGGTCCTCACCCTATTGCATTCTCCCCGCCACTATTCTCTCAACAGACTCTCCCATAATATTTCTACCGGGTGTTTGGCTGTTCTGGCAGTACCATCCTTAATCTGATGACGACAACTGGTGCCTGGCGCCGCGATTACTACGTCGTCCTTTTGCTGGCGCACTGTTGGAAACAGCACCAATTCCCCAACCTTCATTGATACATCGTAGTGCTCTTTTTCATAGCCGAACGACCCTGCCATACCACAACACCCCGAAGGGATCATCTGGACGGTGTGTCCGATAGGCAGAGAAAGGATTTTTTTTGTGGGTACCACAGACGACAATGACTTTTGATGGCAGTGCCCATGGAGTTTTATGAGCTGTTCTTGCTTCTTAAATTGACTTGCCGCAATGTGCCCCTTGTCAATTTCTGATGCCAGGAACTCATCGATCAGAAAGACATTTCTAGCCAATTCACGGGCTTTGCTTTGTAGCGTCGACCTGGTAAGATCGATATACTCATCCCGGAAGGTAAGGATGGCTGAGGGCTCAATACCAAGCAGGGGGCTGTCAGCCGACACAATTGGGGACAGCAATTCGATGTTTTTGACAGCGAGTCTTTGGGCTTGTTTCAATAGACCTTTAGACAGGTAAGGCCTGCCACTTGGTACATGGCAGGGAATCTCTACCTCGTAACCGAGCCCGGTAAGGAGTTGTATCGCCGCCTGGCCTACGGGCACATCGTTGTAGTTGGTAAATTCATCACAGAATAAGTATACTTTTCTGCCGCTCTTTGCAGATGTTTTTATGCCGAAGTTATTGTGCTTCTCCTTGTTATACCATTTACGAAGGGTTGTTAGGTGCAGCAGGGGCATCTGGCGCTCGTCAGCAAATCCGACAACACTTTTTGCTATCCGGGCCAGTGTTTTCTGAGAGAAAACAAAATTGTAGATGCCAGGCGCTATACTGGCAAGAGCCGTCATTTTTGCAAAATTTCCAACGAGCCAAGTGCGTAGCGAGACACCTTTTTCTTTATTGTATTGATATTGAAACTCAGCCTTTAGCTTGGCCACATCCACGTTTGACGGGCATTCTGATTTGCAACCTTTGCAGGAGAGGCAAAGATCCATTACCTCTTTTATTTGCTCATTTGCAAATGGATTCGACTTTGTAGACTGGGTCAGAATTTCCCTCAGGATATTCGCGCGCGCACGCGTGGTGTCTTTTTCATCTTTGGTGGCCATGTAGCTGGGGCACATCGTTCCGCCTGAGAGATGCGTTTTGCGGCAGTCTCCTGAGCCATTGCACAGCTCAGCGGCTCGCAGTATGCCCTGGTTGTGGCTGAAGTCGAACATCGTGTTGTACTCCGGTGTAGTTTGGCCCGGTGTATACCTCAGCGAGGTGTCCATGGGCGGGGTATCTACTATCTTGCCAGGGTTAAAGACGTTTTGTGGATCAAAGATTTGCTTTACCTGTTCGATAAGTTTGTAACACTCATCGCCTACCATATATTTGATAAACTCGCCCCTGAGTCGGCCGTCGCCATGTTCTCCACTTAGCGAGCCCCGGTATTTTTTTACAAGCTGTGCGATTTCTTCAGCTATGGTTCGAAAAAGACGAGTGCCCTCTTCGGTTTTTAGGTTCAAAATAGGCCGGAGGTGAAGCTCTCCCGTAGCGGCATGCGCATAGTGAACACTGTAGAGACCGTGTTTTTTCAGGATGTCATTAAAGTCTTTAATGTATGCAGGAAGATCTCTCACGTCTACAGCGGTGTCTTCTATTACCGGCGCGGGCTTGGCGTCGCCCTGTAGGTTCGATAGTAAGCCCAGCCCCGCTTTTCGCAGCGTAAATACTTTTTTTGTGTCTTCTCCTCTGATAATCGGGAAGTGATAGCCGTATCCGTTTGCCTTCATTTCTTCAATCATAGCCAGGGCATCTTTTTCTGCTTCGTCCATGTCTTCCCTGGCCAGGTCGATCATAAGAATCGCTTCCGGGTCGCCCTGAACGAAGAAGCGGTTTTTCGATTGCTCAATATTGGTTTTTGTACATTCCAATACATAGTGGTCCATCAGCTCTACGGCGAGAGGCTTGTATTTAAGAGCGATTAGGTTTGCTTCCAGCGATTCGTAGAGATCATTGAAATGGACACATACCAACAACTGCTGCCCGGGTGGGGGTGGTATGCAGTTGACTTTAATTTCCGTAAGGAAAGCGAGCGTGCCTTCTGATCCGGCAATCAGTTTACAAAAATTGAAGGGCACTGCTATATTATCAAACACCTCAGTGTCAAGTAGTAAGTCGAGCGCATAACCGGTATTTCTTCGGGGGATTTCCGGATTGGGATAATTGTCCCTGATCAACTTTT
>CAYUJK010000299.1:2055-5057 GCA_964444895.1 uncultured Roseivirgaceae bacterium | reverse complement strand
GACGCCACACTTGCCATAATCCTCGACGGTAGTAATTTAGGCACAGGAACGGGTCTGATTGTCGCGGCGAACAACACCACCATCCGCGGGCTTTCGATCGTCAATTTTCCTGCCCACGGTATTGGCATCAACGGTATTAATAACTGCCGGATTGAGGGCAATTTCATCGGGGTGCTGCCTGATGGGACTACCACCGCTCCGAACGGCAGCTATGGGGTATCTGTAGATAATGGCACGAACTGCGTCGTTGGCGGCATCACTCCTGACCGCAAGAATGTCATTTCTGCTAACGGCGCAGGTGAAATAATCATTGAAGGCGCTGCCTCTACCGGAAACACAATCGCCAATAACCTGCTGGGAAGTGATAACACGGGGTTCGTATCCCTCGCCGGTGACAACGCCGTGGGCATACTGCTCGACGATGCCGGCAGCAATGTGATAGGCGGAAGCACGGCCATCAGCAGAAATGTGATCGTGGGTCACCAGGATGGCATCGTGATCCGGGGAGCCAATGCGTCGGGAAATTCTGTCCTGGGAAATTCCATAGGCACTGATGTCTATGGAAACTCGGACATGCAAAATTCAAGCACAGGCATTTATGTGCATTCCGGGGCACAAAACAGTACCATTGGCAACGTTACCGGCGGCGCCAACTACATAGTGCATAGCGATAACCATGGAGTCCTTGTCGACGGCGCATCTACAACGGGCCATGCCATTCGCGGTAACGCTATCTTTTGCGCAGGTAGCGACAATATCGCCTTGACCGATGGCGGCAACGACAATATTGCCCGGCCGGTGATTGGCTATGCCAGTACAGACAGTGTATCGGGAACGGCGCCCGCGAATGCCACCGTTGATCTCTACCTCGACAACTCTGGCTGCGGCAGTACAGGCGCCACGCATTATGAGACTACGGTAACAGCAGATGGTACCGGGTTTTGGGCTGTCAACGGATCCGGGATGTTTTCGGCAGGCATGACACTCACTGCCGTGGCTACCAGTAGCGGCAGTTCTTCTCCTTTTTCTACACCCATGACGGTGCCGCTGGAAATTGTTGCAGCATCGCTTGCAACTACCAATCAGTATGTGGACCTGGAATTCAATTTCCCAACTTATAACGGAGCGTCTGCCGGTCTGACGTCAACGGATTTGAGTATTGTCTTAGATGAAAATGGCGGCAATTCCCTGTCGGTTAACATCACCTCGATCGAAAGAACTGGGGGCGGCGCCTTAGCAGGGGGAGAGGCGATTGTGCGGGTTTTCATTGATATTACCGGCTACCCCACCGGGGTAGAAGAGCTGAGCTTCCACGCTACTGATGATAACTCGATATTTGACGAGAGCGGTATGGCATTGCTTTCTGCCGCCATTTCGCCAAAGGTTACGCTGAATCCCGCTCCGGTGATTACCAACGCGTCTTTTTCATTTGAGATGTGTCCTGGCGAAACTACTGAAATAGAAGCTACGGCAGATCTTACGGGAACTTCTTTCTCCTGGACTGCCGCGGCATCGTCGGCGCAGGTAGGCGGATTTAGCGCCAGCGGCACGACCAACCCGATTGAAGAAACACTGACCAGCCTGAGCGATAGCGATGAACAGGTTACGTACACCGTTACTCCCGTTTTCAATTCCATAGAGGGGCAGCCGCGGGATTTTGTCGTCACGCTGCTTCCGAACCCGAACATGAATGTGAACCCACCGGGCGACACCATCTGTTCAGGCGACACGCCTTTCATTCAGATGACCAACCCCGGGAATCCTACGACGACGTATAACTGGACGGCCAGTGCGGCAGCCGGAATTACCGGTTTCGCTGATGGATCCGGTGCATTGATCAACCAAACACTTGAAAATGCTGGCGCCAACCCTGCGCTGGTCACATACACGATTACACCAACGCTCGATGGGTGCGTGGGTGAGCCGAGTGAAGTCGAAATTGTGGTGAAACCCGTTCGATCGGTGGAGCTTACTACCTCCGACTTCAGCGTGTGCCATGACGTCGCCACAGTCGACCTGGAAATTTCGGCTACCGGCCCTGGTCCTTGGAGCATTACACTGACCCGTGGAGCAGCTGATTTTGCCGAAAATGACATAGCCACATCGCCATACACCATCGCAGGAATTCCGATAGGCGACGGAACAAACACCTTTAGTATTAAAAATGCCACTGACGACCACCTCGACAATAGCTGCCTCATGGATATTTCCGGCGCCCAGGTAGTAGTAACGAGAATTGATGAAGTGAATGCCACGCTGCTTTCCGAGAGTATTTCGGTGTGTGAGGGCGTGGCTTCAGTGAATGTGCCCATCAGCTTTGCCGGGGGATCCGGTCCCTGGGAACTGGAATATGAATACAACGGGCAAATTGAAAACTTTAACTCCCCGAATGCTACGGTCAACATACCCATAGCGCCCGCCGCGGGATCAAATGCTTTCCGGCTTCTGTATCTTACCGACGAATCGGCGCCTGCTTGTGCCCGGGCCATTACTGGTGAAACCTCCATCAACCAGATACCTGCGCCCACAGCCACACTCAGCACTATAGAGGGAGGCGACGCGATGAGCGCCTGCCGAGATGAAGAAATTCAACTGGAAGTTAATCTCACCGGTTCCGGCCCCTGGGAAGTAGTGCTGGAAGATGGTGTCAACCAGGAAACTTTTTTGCTAAATGACAATCCCTCGATCATCAACACTACGGTGCGGCGGGGCCGGGACTTTACCTACACGCTTTCTTCTGTGCAATCAACAGGAGAAAACTGCGAAGGGACAACCTCAGGCGCAGTGAATGTGGATATCACACCCCTGCCATCTGCTCCTCCAGTAGATGCGATCAGCGGACCGTTGGTCGTGTGTCAGAATGAGCAGGGCCTGGAATACTCGGTGGCAGACATTCCCGGGGCCGAGGAGTACCAGTGGACGTTCTCCGACGGTGTAAGTCTTTCCCAGGGGAGTGTGGCCAATGCATCCTCAGTACTGGTGGACTTCTCTACGGGAATTTC
>CAYUJK010000299.1:0-1955 GCA_964444895.1 uncultured Roseivirgaceae bacterium | reverse complement strand
GCGGGCTTTAACCAATGCGACACCTCTGCACAACGTGCTGAAAAAGCCATTGACGTATTGCCTCTGCCGGAGAGACCTCAACAGATCACCGGTCCGGATGGTGTGTGCGAGGGTGAAGAGATTGTCGTTTCGGTACAGGAAATTGAAAGTGCAAGCCAGTACGTATGGCTACTCCCGGAGGGGGTTAGTTCAACCAGTGGCAGAGACATTACCAACACCAATACGATTTCTTTGTCAACGGGAAGTGCGAGCGGTGTGTACTCCATAAACGTGCATGGCCGCAATGCCTGTGGCGATGGTCCACCGGCGAATGCGCCCATGCAGGTATCCGTGGAGCCTGCCCCGCAATTAACCATAACGGCTCCGGAATCGGCTTACCTGGGACAAAGGGTCGACTTGGCAGGTTCAGAATTGACAGGTCAACAAGTTGTGGAATGGCTGTGGGATTTCGGCGATGGAGAGTCTTCTGCGGAGCAAGAGACTACACACACCTACTTCCGGGGCGGCGTCATGACAGTACGGCTTACGGCCGTCAACGCGGCAGAATGCCAGGGGACGGCGAGCCAATCTTTGGAGGTCATCAACGAACTTCCGGTAACCATCATGAACGTGATCACACCAAATGGCGATGGGAATAACGATGGCCTCTTTATCGATGGCATAGAGCTGTTTGAGGAAAACGAGGTGATCATGCTTAACAGAATGGGAATAGCTGTGTTGAGCCTCGAAAATTACCGGAACAATTGGGCCGAGGTATTCTCCGGGAGGGCATTAAAGCCTGGGAATTATGTGGTAATCTTCAAGTTGAAGGGTACTGACTTAACCAAAAAACAAACCGTAAGTGTATTGAATTAAGCTCTTATGTTACCTAATCCAAACCGATTTTTTCATCTGTCAGTCTTTTTGGGGGCCATGCTGTGTGCCTTTGGAACCTGTGCACAGGAGCTGCCTATACTTAACCAGCGGCTCACCAACTCGTTTGTGTACAACCCAGCCCAGGCAGGCCTGGAGTTGGGCTCGATCGCCTTTATACACAAGCGAAACTGGAACGATGCGGAGGGGGCTCCTGTGAGTAACATTCTAAGCGCTCATCACCCATTTGCCAAAGGAAGAGTAGGAGTGGGGCTGAATGTCATCAGTGATAAAACGAATATCTATTCTACTACATACGGATCTGCGGCCTTTGCCTACCATGTGTTGTTTGATGAGTTTACCACGCTTTCCTTTGGTCTCTCAGCCGAGTTTTCAGATGCGCGAATTGATGCGTCGCGGGTAAATGTAGCCGATCAGTTCGACGAGCGGCTCATCCAGGCAATGGGGCAGAACAATTTTAACAACGACTATTCATTCGGATTAAATTTCAGGGCCAAATATTTTGGTGTGGGAGGTGCATATAACCGGCTTTCGTCCAGCTTCATTGTCAACAAATCCGAAGCGTTTTTACAGGACTATTTCACCGGCTACGCCAATCTAACTATACCCATAGCCCAGCGAAGAGACTTTTTTGAGCCGATGGTGTCGTATCGTAAATTGTCGACAGACAAGGGGCAACTGGATGTAGGCGCCTACTATACTTTCAATGATCTTTTTACTTTCGGCGGGTCCTATGGCGACCAGGGGATTTGGAATTTGCAGGTGGGTATGCGGTTTGCCAATTTTTACCTGGGATACGTGTACGAAGACTTCGCGGGAAAAACCAATAAGGACCTGGGAGGAAATAATGAAGTAATGCTGCGCTTCGACTTCAGCCGGGGAGATTCGTACCGAAACCGGTACGCCAACTACGCAGAAAAGTCAAAAAATGCCGCCGCTTACCGAAGAAAAACTCTATCGCGCCCCCCTGTTGGGGGAAGATCACCCAAGAAGCTGAGCAAGAAGCTGAAGCGAAACAACAAAGAAGCTTATAACCCCAACAAGCGGTATAACACGAAGAAGCTGTATTCGAAGAAGAAATT
>CAYUJK010000298.1:0-5085 GCA_964444895.1 uncultured Roseivirgaceae bacterium | reverse complement strand
ATGTAGCCGGATGTCAGCAGGGAATGTGCGGCAAGACTCAGAATCAATATGTAGGAAACTACCCGCTTCATGATGATGCAATATTACGCACTATTTTAGAAATGGGTGTTATGATTGGGATCATAAATGTGGTGGGGAGTTGGGAGCGGTGGGAGAAGGGCTCATTTTAATAACAATTCCCCAGTTCAAACCTAGATACAAGTTTAACAAAATCATCATTTATCCTCTCGGAACTGATAAATAAATTCATTTGATTTCTCGAATCAGATGAGCTTGAAAATAATAAATCTGGTATCCCGTCGTAGTCAATATCACCAAACCATTTCAGATTAATCAATTCACACTCTCCTTTGAAATCAACATCTTCTGTTAAATCTTGTGATTTCCAATTATCCATTTTATCTGATAGTCTTAATCTATAATTCGAAAATATCGGACAATACCTAATTTCCGTAACACATCCAATTGCATTTAATTCATACGTTTTTCTATTAGGCAAATCGTTTATGGTGTATATAGTCTTGCTTTCCCCAGGATAAAGAAAATAATTATGGTTCAGAAAATCCTCATCAAAATGACTGACTTTATGCTCAGGTATCATTTTGTTTGTACCAATTATGAATTCTGATTTTTCGATTTTACCAGTCCAAAAAAGATAATTGCCAGCCACTGATTTATTGTTGGCATTAATCGTATCATTATATATTACAATTTTCAAATCAATATTGAATATATATTCTCCGCTATCTGTGCGATAAATACCATACCAATTAAGCTTTTTTGACATGTCAAAATTAAAATCAGCGCAATTGTTATCCGTTTCAATCAATAACTGATAATCATTTGTTTGTCCTGAAAGATTTAATTGAATCAATAGACCTGATGCTAATAAGAATAGTTGTTTAATCATTTGCGTCTGATTGTTTGAAGACTGTCCAGGTTCTGAAGTATAAATCACAATCACCCGGCATTCAAGCCGTAAAAAACCGAACGATACTAAGGATAAATTTTTAAATAAACAATTGGAAACCAACCATGAAGTGGGTGAGGTCGAAAGGCGGGAAATACTGCCTCGCACGCTAAACCGCTGATCCCGTATCGGATATGCCACGCGTGCAGTTGACAGAGCAAACGCATTTAACTTTTTTATCAGGCGCCTTACGTACCCTTGAAATTCTTATGTGCGTATGCCCTGTCGCAGTCGGCAATCATTTTTTACTATAATTTTCTATTATTATGTTGACTAAATTATCGGAAAGTCTGAATCCTTTATTGACTAGTCTGAGGACGGTTCCAATCACATCTTTAATTAATCCCTTTTTTCCGGCCAGCAAAATAACACCTATCGTCCCAATTATATCAACATTTAGTGATTGAGCTATTCTTCTTCCTTTGGATTCATCAATAATCAAAGTGGCGTTATCAATTTCAAGAGCCAATGCAATTGAACTGGCTTCTCCCTTGTCAAGAAGTCTTTCAAGATCTTGTTGCTTTTTTTTATCCTTAACATCTATGGTTGAAATCCAGTCTGGAAGTGAACCGCCAAATTCTTCAAAAACCTCTTTTGTAATAATTATCTCTTGATATAAATCTCTCAATAGATCGAGTTTATTGATTTTTGATAACGCAATCAAGCAACTCGTGTCAGAAATAATAATACTATTCATTTATTATCTTTTCCAGGTCCTCTACACTCTCTCCAAATATAGATACCCCGTATTGACCAACTGTTTCTATGAATTCTCTTTTTGAAATTCCCACCAATTCAGATGCTTGGCCTGAAGATAATATCCCTTTATCAAAAAGATGTGCTGCAAGCTGCATTTTAACATCCTTTTCATCAACAGTATCTGGTATTTGAAATGTCAATGTTTTCATTTTAAAGCTATTTTTCCTCTCTTTATCAAAGATACTTAAAAATCATTATTACCTGGTTCAATTGACTGTCTTTTGCAGCCTTTAACCCAACGCCTAAAAAACATCCCATATATTTTACCGATATCACCCTCCCTAAAAATCAACTAAATATAGCCCAAGAAGTCTTCATTTCCTGCCCCATGTTAAACTATTGCCAACCCCATTAAACAGCCCATTCAAACCGCAAAAACCAAACGATTCTAAGGATAAATTTTTAAATAAACAATTGGAAACCAACTCTAAAGGGTTGCATGGAAAGCACTAATTATCGACCTCTGGTTCCGTTTTGGGAACGCTTGAATACCGGTCAGATGGAAGTGGTCGGCTGTGAGACGCAGAACGGGGCAGCCCTTTTGCAGTATAGTCATCCATTGTAGCTATAACTTTGTCAAAGTTCAAAACTTTGACAAAGTTGGCTTCTTAGACAGCGCGTCTAACCGGACGGGTGGGCAAAAACCCAGGAGAATCCGGCATGAAAAGCTGGTAGAGAGGTGGCAAACAACTCCCTAGCTCGGGTGCCCCAAACCTATAAGGCTTTGAAAGCCTTGTAGGTTTCACGGTTGCCTGATTCAGCTGGCTTTGTGCGTTTTGCCGTAGGCGCTGCGGCCCGAAAGCATGCGGCGGGTGGGCTTTACCGCCCATTTGATGGTGCGCAAAAAACGCCCGTCAGAGGGGTATTTGCGGTGCACGGTAATGTTATTAAAAATCATGGCCACGAACAGGAGAATGGCAGCACCCGACAATACGGGAGAGAGCACGTAGATATACCCCAGATCGGTGATCTTCTCAGAGCCGATCACAGCGGCAAGTGCGGTGGCGCCACCCGGAGGATGCAGGGTTTTTGTGGCTTGCATCAGTACGATGGAAAGCGACACGGCCAGGGGGGCTGTAACCCATATTACATCCGGCATCAGCTTAAAAATAGTGACGCCAAGCAAAGCCGAAATAAGGTGCCCGCCGATTAAATTCCTGGGCTGTGCCAGTGGGCTGTGGATGGCGCCATATACTAATACACTGGAAGCACCGAAAGACCCGATCAAAAACAGGTAGTCCGATCTTACAAACTGCCCGCTATGCACCATAGCAATAATGCTGATGCCGAGAAAAGCACCTAAAAAAGACCAAAAATGCTCTTTTTTATCAATAAATGTCTCTTTGTATATAATATACTTGGTCACGCGGTAGCCGCGCTTTATTCCTTTCTTTACCATTCCTATATCCCTGCAAATTGTTCCGGAAGATACCGCCTCTTGTCTTTTACTTTTTTACATTTTTGCTTTCATGCACACGCCATAAGCGGCAATCGCGGTGATCCCGAAGAACCGGCAGTCGTAAAAAAGTCCAGATCAGCTATTCCGAGCGCAAAAGTAAGCGGTGGTATCGAACATGCAAAGAACATTGTTTTGGTATTCAAAAAATTTCATCTACATTTAAGAGTTTTTTGTCTTAAATAAGCGCCTTGCATGAAAGCTTTTTCAAAATCTACCGAATATGCACTAAGGGCTTTAGTTTACCTCGTGATGCAGGGAACCGAGAGGAAGTACGTGGGCATAAAAGACATAGCGCAAAGCACCGGGCTGTCTTTTTATTTCCTCACTAAGATATTCGGTACGCTGACGGAGAAAGGCATACTCACCTCCTATCGCGGACCCAACGGCGGCGTAGCACTGCTGAAACCCGCTGCGAAAGTGATGCTAAGCGATATTGTGCGCATCCTGGAGGGGGAAGACTATTTCGACAGATGCCTGCTGGGCCTGCCCGGTTGCGGCTTGCTGGACCCTTGTCCGGCGCACCATTTCTGGAGCGAGTTCAAGGCAAGCTTCAAAACGCAACTTGAGCAAACTTCACTGGAAAACCTGGGCGAAAAAACGACCCTGGACAAGCTGCGGCTTACCGGATAAAAATTTTTTCATTTTATTTATGACTAATTACTCTTAAATCTTAAACTGAATCGTATCACTTTTAACCCTACGCTTATGAGTAAAACCCGTACCCTGCTTACGTACCTGATGAACCCCAAATACTGGTGGATTCCTTTTGCCATCATCCTTGTCATCAGCGTGACCGGCCTCCTTTTTATCGGCTATGAAACTTATGAAAAGGCGCCTCCGATACCCGACTTCACCAACGAAGAAGGCCTGGTGGTCATTTCCCGGGCCGATATTCTCGAAGGTCAGGAAGTGTTTCACCGCTATGCGCTTATGGAGTATGGCAGTATGTATGGCGATGGCGCCCTGCGCGGACCTGACTTCACCGCACAGGCGCTGCACGAAATAGCAACAAGCATGAATGCCTACTACCAGCACCAGCTGAACGGTGAAAATGTCGACCGCCAATGGATGCAAGATGGTATCGGCGCACGTGTAAAGCGGGAAATCAAAACCAACCGCTACGACGAGCAAAACAACCGTGCTGTGCTTAGCGACGGTCAGGCACATGCCGCCCGCGAACTTGAAGATTTCTACCTGCGGGTATTCACCGACGGAGGCTTCGAAGAGGCGTTTAAGCCGGTCAACTACATTGAAGACAAGGAGGAAATTCGCCAGTTGAGCAGGTTTTTCTTTTGGGGCGCATGGGTATGCAGCGTGCAGCGGCCAGGCTTTGCCTATAGCTACACCCACAACTGGCCCTACGACGAAGAAGCAGGCAACACTGCTACCTCCTCCACCTTGATCTGGAGCATCATCGGTATCCTGGGGCTCGTTCTTGGGCTGGGCGCGGTGTTGTATTACTACGGTCAATTTGAAAAACTATCAGAGGAGTACTATGCCAAAGGAGCTGACGAAATGGTAACCGTACAGAAACTGCGGGCATTCACCCCTACTCCTACCCAGCGTGCTACCTATAAATTTTTCTACGTCGCCATTATCTTGTTCCTGCTTCAGGTGCTCGGCGGGATCCTCACCGTGCACGACTTTGTTGGCCTCACGCGCTTTTTTGAAATTGACCTGCAGGATTGGATACCGGTAACAATAGCGCGCAGCTGGCATGTGCAGTTGTCGCTGTTTTGGATATCCGCCTGCTGGGTGGCTATTTCCATTTTTATATTGCCTATTCTTTCGGGAAAAGAACCCGCGGGTCAGCTCCGGCTCGTAAACCTCCTGTTCTGGGTGTTTTTTGTCATGGTAGGCGGTTCGCTGGCAGGGATATTCATGGGGCCTAAAAACA
>CAYUJK010000297.1:0-5118 GCA_964444895.1 uncultured Roseivirgaceae bacterium | reverse complement strand
GTTTGTTGCAGACCCTTCGAGATTTGATGGCACAAAAAAATGTAGGCACTTAGCAACGAATGTTCAGTCTGTATTTGATTGCTTTTGGGAAGGGGAAATTGTTGGATGTTTTCCATTTTCACCCGTTGAAAATTCTCATTCACCTTCCCGAAATCATGGTAAAGAATTGTATCCCAAAACAATTGCTTTGCAAACTCTGCTAATTGCTTATTCTGGTTACAAAGTTTGATCAGTAAACCATCAATGATCGACTCAAGCCTATGGACTTTAACCAAATCCAGAAAATAATGAGTGACCAACTTCATATGATCACTCAAAAGTTCGTCTGGTGTATGTGCCAGATATTTCATTTGCTCCTTTAGGAGCAGCTCCACTTTGCCTTTTTCGGTAATTTGCCTAAAAGTTTCCATCCCTAATTGAGTTGGACAACCTCATTATTTCCAAGTACATATAGGTTGTTGATCTGAAAATCGGCCTTAAATTTGGCATTGGAATACACAAATGGAATCAAATCATACTGGTACTCTTTACCTCTTTTTTCAGACTCAAACTCACGGAATCCCGATGGAAGCCGTTCAAAATAAAAAAAAGCATCTGTGAACTTGCTCAATAATGCTGCAAAACCGACAGGCCGGACACCGGATTCATTACTTCTTGCTCGATCGCTTTCCTCCTTTTTAATAAAGAGGGTTTTCACCTCAAAATCCTGATCAAAACCAAAGGGTTTGAGTTCATATTCCCTAAAATTTTCCCACCAGACCGGAAACTCATTCTTACCTAAGTACGGGATGTATTCGGCTTGTCCGTTTTTCAGGTAGGCAATGAGTGGATTACCTTCTTCTATGGCCACATAGACACGGTATGACGGCCTGATGAGTGTATTTTCATAAGCGATGAAATTTCCATCCTTATTGGCATACCCTACTGTGTTGGTATAGACAATTGTCGCTTTTGGAAAATTTCCATTTTGATGATCCAATGGCTCAATTCCTATTTTCAGGTCTTTCAGCTTTTGATAGTACTCTGGAAGCACGCCACGCTTTTGGTAGCCTTCTAAGCCTAGGATCGCCCCGAAAATACCCAACAAGCCTGGCTTGTGGAGCATGTTATAGCTCATAGAAATGCCATCATTGGTGTCGGGCTTTCTCAAAAACCCAAAATCGGCCTTTAAATCGATGGATATAAGTTTTTCCATAATCACAGATCAAGTTCTACAGCACCTTCCGGCTTGTTGACAATCGTTGAAATGGCTTTGTTGTAATAAATCTCTACCTTTTCAATCTCTCCTTTTACATGGTCCTGAGCAAGAAGTTTCTGAACACCTCCCAAATCAATCTCTCTTTTGTCATTGTCCAGCACCTTGATCAACTCTGCAAAAGACGGCAGTACGAGTTTAGAACCTTCTTTCAGTTCCACCCAAAGTAGCAGTTCATTGTCTGTGCCTGCCTTTGCTGAAGAGTCATAGTAAGTGGCTCCACGTCGTAAACCCAACTTAAGTTTGTCAATGTCGGTTATGCTCAGGTGATTATCAGTGCCCGATAGGGCAGTCAGCATTTCCAGATTTTTGGGATTCAC
Source organism: uncultured Roseivirgaceae bacterium (assembly GCA_964444895.1). Classification (GTDB taxonomy): domain Bacteria; phylum Bacteroidota; class Bacteroidia; order Cytophagales; family Cyclobacteriaceae; genus CAJXNP01. The sequence goes on along the minus strand of CAYUJK010000297.1, from coordinate 3,543 downwards.
AGATACACCATGTACATAGTGCCCTTCCTGGAGTTTGGACTGAGTACCCAGGGTGGTCATGGCCGAATCTTCCTTACCTTCGGCAGAATTCCTAAAAGGAGACATGATCTGTTCTGAGAATATTTCACTTCTTCCGAATTGATTGAGACCATGTGTAATTTGAACTGGTCCATGCATAGAAAGATTTGTTGATCCTGCATAAGTTCCTCCGAAAAGCCTAACATCGAGACTAGTTAGAAGCATTGAAAGCATTTCTTTTTTCTTGCTGGCTTCTTTAGCCACCCCACTACCTTCTCCTTTTGGTATGGCACCAAAATGCTTTTCATAGGTTTCATCCAATGATCTTGGATTAAGTGTATCTTCTTTCAAAGTCTTGTAATAGAAGATTTTCTCATCAGTTTCATGTATAAGATAATTTCTCACCAGATATTTGAGTGCTTTGTCCGTAGCATAGACCCTGCCATCAGGTAAGGTGCGTGGTTGGTGGGTAAAGTCCGCATTGTAGTTGGAGTTGATGCTTTTAACTACGGCAGCACCGTAGGCTCTTTTATTGAATTTGCTCATTACTATGTTGTTTTAAGATGGTGAATCGGTTTTTTTGGTATATAAAACATTAGGACAGAAATAACCAGCCAATAAGATGGGCCTTAGTTCTTTTAATCCTTTTTCAGGAGTATAGTCAAGTACTTCTGCGGCTAGTTGGTTGAACCTCCTAAAGTCAAAACCAATAGCGTGCTTGTATTTAAGCAATATGGCCGCAATGGCTTCATTAAAATGGGAATGGTTGGTTTTTTGCAGAAAAGGCTCCAGCACGGCATGGGTTCGTTCACCCGCCTCGCTTTGTGACAACAGGTAATAAATTAACTGCCCTGCCCCGAAGGCATAGGCATCATCCGAGGTAAAATGTGCCGACGCATCATCTACCACCCTGGCCGTTAAGGCCTTGTGTTCTTCTAACTTACTTGGCATAATCAGTGGATTTTTGGTCTTATCAAAATATTGGTGAAGGCTGAAAAAGATATTCAGCTTGGATTTAATCGTGTATTCTTTGTTCTCTTTCAGATCATCCATCATTCCTGTTAGGCAGATGTCTTCAAATTGCTGTCGGCCGATGCTTGAACGCATGGATTTGTAGATAAAATCGTAAATAGATTTGCGGTACTTTAGGAGAAGCGTATAAAGGGCAGCGCGATAATACTTTGGATCCATGTCATCAAAATACCGCATGGATATTTCCCCTTTTTTCTCATCAACTTTCACCAGCGCATTATTAAACAATTGTCTGATCACTATCCTTTCAAAGTCAAATACGGAAAATAGAACAATGGGCTTTTGAATCGCTTTGTCCTTTTCCTTGATTTCGGTCGTATTCTCGATGATCCAGCCCTTTTGTTCACCATCATTTTCCTCAGAAAGTGGATAGTGGAATTTGGCTACAAAATCAAAGTCCTGAATCGCTCCTGCGGAATAATAAAGCAGGTAGTAATTACCCAAGTCCTTTTTTCGCTTCCACAGTTCAGAAATAATTTCACGGTGGGTGATCTTCTTGTCTTCTTCCTTATGGTAGATTTTGATGGCCTCTTCCGTGAGCTCAGGTTGATCTATGAACATAGGCATGGGATTAGGAAAGAGTCTTTTACCAGCCATATTAGTGAAATCTGACAATGCCTTTGCTTCCGCAGCACTTATCCGGCTTGTGATGTCAAATGATGCCGTTTGGTGGGTGAGAAATGGCTTTTTGCTGTTAAATCCATTGTGAAAATTACTGGTTCCATGAACCTCCCCATCTAATTCAACATTGTAGTCGGCTGTATTAAACAATCCCTCAGAAACATAGAGGTCACTGAAAGCCTCATATTTCTTTAAAGGTTCATCTACATAGATAATAATGTAGTCACCCGAATCAAGATCAGCATAACCCTCTAAGCCTTCCAACAATCGTGGCATCTCCGCTTTCAAATAATTTCTGAAATGAAGGGTTTTCTGTTTCTGCGTTTCGTCCAGCCTATATTTCTCATCAAAGCACTTCTCAAAGTAGGCTTCAGACCGTCCGAGGATATCAGCCTTGTTGGTATCCGTTGGGTATTTATCACCCCCTATCCACGATTCCCGCTTAAATGCAAAGCAATATGGACTGGCTGAGTGGATACCCTTGGCCGGCAGGTCAAAGCATTTGTTAGTGTCAATCATCCAGGCAGCAACTTGCTTTGCTGCACATTCCTTCAAGAAATGGGAGGTTTCCCCATGCTTTTTGCCCAGATAACGCTCGCTGTTTACTATTGCTCCATTTCCAACCTCATCAAATCGGATCAGGATGTGTAGTCCTACCTTGGGCTCCACCGCCCGCTCTCGTACCATCGGCGGTATTTCATTTACAAATTGGGTCAGTTCTTTAATCATTTCTTTTTATTTTACATTTTCACCCCCACACACCCAAAGCCCTGACTATTCAAATGCCCAAAGCCGGCATAGTAGCCAATCTCATGCAACTGCACGGGGGCGGTTAGCTCAAACTCGTACATGTAGCCGATCAGCTTGCTGGCCTGTGCGGTGTGCTGCTTGATCGCTACCCCGTTTTTAAAAACCTTTCCCAACACCTGAAGCTTTATTTCCGGAAGTTCGCTGCTCAAAGCCCCCTGAAACCCATCTGCCATGGCCGTGGCCAGCGATTTTGACAAGAGGTTTTGCAACAGTATATTCTCATAATCCGGGTCATCGGGCCCCAGGTAGTCCTCGCCTCCTTCCGGGCGCTTCCTTCTCAAGAATATGGGGGAAAGGCATCGATATCGCAGGGAGGGTAAAAACACGGGTGGAGCTACCGCCTCGATCCTGCTCACGGCATAGCTTACTGAAGTGATCTGGTCCGCCAGCTCAAAATTTTGATCGCTGAAAATGCCCTTGATAAACTCCTCCGCCGCCCTGTCGATCATAAAGCTGATCTCAAAATGGCCGTCGTATCCATAGTGCTCAATTCTACCGGCTTCCTTTACTACTTTGGATCCTTGCAGAAACAAGCGCGAAAAGGTGAACAAGCGAAATGGCCGTCCATTTCCGATGTATCCGTGCGTGTGCAGAAAATCAGAAAAATCGCTATCTGCCCTGTCGATGATCCTGTAGATCACTGCAGATAATTCATATTGGTAATTGATGGGAAGAAATCGCTGATTACCAACTCTGTTTAAATAGATCTTAAACCTCATTGGCTTTTAATATAGGTTCATAGGTAGATTAAGGTTTTGTTTGTCAATAGCGGGGTAAACTAACGGGAAGTTGCCCACACCCACCTTCAAAAAACAACACAATAATATCGTAAAAAATTTCGTAATTAAACAACTGTATAGAGACTTATGTTAGCGTCCTGTTCTACCATTTGGATGTAGTAGCACGTATTCGAATGGCGGTGAATTTTTCAGCCGAATTATTGAGTTTCCCAGGCCAATTAGTCCTTGCCAAAGATTTTCGCTACTTTTGCAGCCCTAAATAGATTGATGCATGATATCCACACAAAACCTGTCGCTGCAGTACGGCAAAAGAGTTCTATTT
>CAYUJK010000296.1:1607-5127 GCA_964444895.1 uncultured Roseivirgaceae bacterium | reverse complement strand
TTCCATTCTTCCAACATTCCACCATTCCATTATTCCCCCCTTCCAACATTCCATCCTCCCACCGCTGTGTTCGACACCCATCAATGCGCCTCCAGCCAGTTGTCGCCAAATCCCAGTCCCACCTCCATGGGCACGTCCAGATCGATGGCGGTTTTCATAAATTCCGGCACCTTCTTTTCCATCAGGTCTTTTTCAGATCTGTGCACATCAAACACCAATTCGTCGTGCACCTGCAAGATCATCCTGGACTTTACCTTTTCTTTTTCCATCCAGTTGTGGATGTTGATCATGGCTACCTTGATCATGTCAGCCGCGCTACCCTGTATCGGCGCATTGACGGCGTTGCGCTCGGCAAAGCCCCGCACGGTGGCATTCCTGGAATTGATGTCGCGCAGGTATCGCCGGCGCCCCAGGATGGTTTCCGCATACTCTTTCTCCCGCGCCGATTGCCGGAGGTGCTCCATGTATTCGCCAATGGACGGAAACTCCTTAAAATACGCATTGATGATCTCCTGTGCTTCGCGCTGTGCTATGCCGAGGTTGCGGGCCAGTCCGTAGGCAGTTTGCCCGTAGCTGATCCCAAAATTCACCGACTTGGCTTTGCTTCGCTGCTCAGAGGTCACTTCTTCCAGGGGCACGTTGAATACCTTGGCTGCGGTAGCAGCGTGAATGTCTTTTCCCTCTTTGAAGGCCTGTATCATGCTTTTGTCTTTCGAAAAAGCCGCAAGAATGCGCAATTCGATTTGCGAATAGTCAGCCGACATGAGGATAAAGTCCTTTGACCGCGGCACAAAGGCCTTGCGGATTTCGCGACCTTTCTCCGTGCGAATGGGGATATTTTGAAGGTTGGGGTTGGTAGAACTCAAACGTCCAGTAGCCGCCACGGCCTGGTTATACGAGGTATGGATTAGGCCGTCTACCTTGCTGACCATCGTAGGAAGCGCATCGATATAGGTAGACTTCAGCTTTTGGTACTGACGAAAGTCGAGGATCTTCTGCGCGATGTCGTGCTTGGGCGCCAGTTCCAGTAGGATTTCTTCGCCGGTAGCGTACTGACCGGTTTTGGTCTTTTTGGGTTTCTCCACCAGTTTCATCTTGTCGAAGAGAATTTCGCCCAACTGCTTTGGCGACGCCACATTAAACTTCTGGCCGGCTATCTCATATATTTCTGCTTCCACTTTCCGGCTTTCTTCTTCCATGGATTTGGATAGCTCTGCCAGGGTTTCGGTATCAATTCTCACCCCTTCGTATTCCATTGCAGCGAGCACGTTTACCAGGGGCGTCTCTACCTCATAAAAAAGCCGCTCTATTCCTTTTTGGCGGATCAGCGGCTCGAACTTATTTTTCAATTGGTAAGTAATATCGGCATCTTCACCGGCATACTCTGCTACTTTTTCCACGTCGGCGTCGCGCATATTGCCCTGCTTTGCCCCTTTGCTACCTATGAGTGTCTCAATCGATACCGGCGAGTAATTCAGGTAGTTTTCCGCCATCACATCCATATTATGGCGAATTTCCGGCTCGAACAGGTAGTGTGCCAGCATGGTATCGAAAAGCTTGCCGCGCACAGCGATACCATAGTTCTTCAGCACCATGGCGTCGTACTTAATGTTCTGGCCCACCTTTCCGATTTTTTCATTTTCAAATACGGCCTTAAACTTATTAGCGATGCGCTGGGCTTCTTTCTGGTCTGCGGGTACGGGTACGTAGTAGGCTTCCCCCTTGCGATAGCTGAACGACATGCCCACCAACTGGGCGTCGCGGGCGATGATGTCAGTGGTTTCGGTGTCAAAGCAAAACTCGTCCTGGTAGGACAGGTGCTCCACCAGGCTGTCGATGAGTTCGTCGGAGTCGATGAGGTGGTAGTCGTGCAGGGTGTTCAGGATGTTCCGCCGCTCACCGGGCTCGGCTTCAGCGGCTGAGGTATCGGGTATGGGCGCTACGGGGGAGTCGGCTTTTACTGTATCAAAAAGGGATAGCTGCTCGCTGCCCTGGGCTTTGCTTTTGCTTTTGCCGGTGGCAGGTGCTTTTTCCGGTTCGCCAAAGATCCGCTTGGCAAGGGTTCGGAATTCCAGCTCGTTGAATATTTCCTTCAGCTTGCCTTCGTCCCAGCCTTCATACTTCAGTTCTTCGGTGGTCACACTCACCGGCACATCGGTAATGATCGTCGCCAGCTCTTTCGAAAGGATGCCCTGCTGTCCGTAGGTTTCCACATTTTCCTTTTGTTTGCCCTTGAGCTTGTCGGTGTTTTTCACCAGGTTTTCTACTGAGCCAAATTCCTGCAGGAGTTTCACGGCTGTTTTGGCGCCGATGCCCGGAATTCCGGGGATGTTATCCGAAGTATCTCCCTGTAAACCGAGAATATCGCGCACCTGGTCTACCTTTTCAATTTCGAACTTCGCCAGCACCTCTTTCACACCCAGCACGTCCACGGCATTGCCCATATAGGCCGGCTTGTAGAGAAAGATGTTTTCTTCCACCAATTGAGCGTAGTCTTTATCGGGTGTCATCATGTACACGGTGAACCCGTTTTTCGCCTCGCGCTTCGCCAGCGTGCCAATGATGTCGTCGGCCTCGTAGCCATCCATTTCGATCACCGGTATGTTGAAAGCCCGCACGATATCCTTTACAATAGGAATAGCGATCTTGATGTCTTCGGGGGCTTCCTGGCGGGTAGATTTGTACTCTTCAAATTTCTCATGCCGAAAGGTAGGGGCGGCCGTATCAAAGGCTACGCCAATGTGCGAAGGCTTTTCTTTATTCAATATTTCCAGCAAGGAATTGGTAAAGCCCAGCATGGTGCCGGTATTCAGTCCTTTGCTGTTGATGCGTGGTGTTTTGCTGAACGCAAAGTGCGCCCTGAAAATGAGAGCCATAGCATCCAGCAGAAAAAGCTTCTTTTCTGACGACATTCGAGTAGGTTTTGTAAAAATGAATGGAATTCAAGTGTAGGGTAAAAGTAGAGGGAGAGTTTTAGGTTTGCAAGTGGCGGGGATAGTAATTTACCAAAATCGATCAGCCGCGCTGCGAGGTACAAATGCAGGAAGTAAATACCATCACCTACCCAGCCGTGAAATACATGATCGAGTGGCAACATGTAAAAACTCCTGACTGTCAATACTTTTTTAATTTTTAATTGAATTTGTTTAAATTTCTCAAATCAACTTTTTCATGACGAAAGGACGTCAGACAATCATTCCGTAACAACTAAGAACATGAAACACCTATTCCCCCTACTATTCACCTGCGCCATTATCTCCAATGCCCTGGCACAAAATGACAACCCAAACTATGACGAGGCTTTAGCAAAGAAACTCGGCGCTGACGACTACGGCATGAAAAGCTACGTGCTGGTAATCCTGAAAACCGGGACCAACACCTCGGCTGAAAAGGCATTTATCGACAGTTGCTTCGCCGGACACATGGAAAACATCGGTAAGATGGTGGAAGCAGGTAAACTGGTAGTGGCAGGCCCGCTTGGCAAAAATGACGACGCCTACCGCGGCATCTTTATCCTGGA
>CAYUJK010000296.1:0-1507 GCA_964444895.1 uncultured Roseivirgaceae bacterium | reverse complement strand
TGGAAGAGGCCGGACAGCTTATGCAGTCAGACCCCGCTATTCGCGAAAATCTACTGGAGGCAGAGCTATACCCCTGGTACGGGTCCGCGGCGCTGCCGGAATACTTAGACGCTTCGGATAAAATCTGGAAGAAAAGCCACTAACACTGGTCACGACGAATACAGGAAAAACGGAAATCAACTTTGACGAGCCGCCTGACTCGTCAAAGTTGAACTTGAGTCGCTCTACAATTTCAGGTTCGTTTTGCCCGTATTCACCCGGGCTTTCAACTCGCTGAGCAGGTGATAGAGCCCGAAGAACGTCCGGTTTATATACAGGCCGTGCTGCGGGCCCCGGGGCGAGCGCGACTGCCGCACCTCTTTCATTTTGCTCACCCGCTCGCCGAGCTTAAAGATATTGTCGAAAAAGGCGGGGTCGCCAAAATCGAAATATTCGTTGTGAAAAGGCTGGCCCAGCAGGTCGATCATTTCTTTGAATATGCCGAAGAAAAGCTTTTTCTGTGCTTCGCTGTCGTTGCTATTCAGGAAGTTCAGCTCGTACAGCAAATCCAGCAATTGCTCTTCGTCTTTCACAAACTCCGGGTTGTGCATCTGAAAGTAGCGATAATAGAAGTCTTCGGGAATTACCTTTACACAGCCGAAATCCAACACGCCTATTTTGCCATCTTTCAGGAAGAGAAAGTTGCCGGGGTGAGGATCCGCGTGCACCTTTTTGAGCACATGCACCTGGTAGTCATAGAAATCCCACAGCGCCTGACCGATCTCATTTCGCTGTTCTTGCGAGGGATTAGTTGCCAGAAAATCTTTCATGTGCATGCCATCGAGCCATTCCATCGTCAGTACTCGTTCGGCGGAATATTCCGGGTAGAATCGGGGAAACCTCAGCATCTCTATATGTGCACAGGCATCTGCTATTTCCTTTGATCTTTGTAACTCCAGGCTGTAGTCAGTCTCTTCCATCAGCCGCGCTTCTATTTCACCCATGTACACACTTATGTCGGCCTCGCTCACGCCTATCACCCGGCGCGCAAACGGCTTCACCATCTTCAAATCCGATGTGATAGAATCGGCCACACCGGGGTATTGAATTTTCACCGCCAGCTTTTCGCCATTCACCGTAGCCTGATGCACCTGCCCTATGGAAGCAGCGTTGACGGCGTTTTTCGTAAATGTATCAAACATTTCGCCGGGACTCTTGTCGAAATACGTTTGAAACGTTTTGACGATCAGCGGGTATGAAAGCGGTGGCGCACTGTACTGCGCCATCATAAAACGCTCCTGAAAGGCCGTCGGCAAGATGTTCTTTTCCATGCTCATCATTTGAGCCAGCTTTAAGGCTCCTCCCTTCAGCTCACTGAGCGACGCGTAAATATCTTCTGCATTATTGCGATCCAGTTCGCTGCGGTCCATTTCAGGGTTCACCAGCTTTTTAGCGTAGTGCCGCACATAGTTTCCTCCTACCTTTGCTCCGGCGGTAAAGAATTTGGTGGCGCGTTGCACCTTTGACG
>CAYUJK010000295.1:0-5143 GCA_964444895.1 uncultured Roseivirgaceae bacterium | reverse complement strand
TAATGACACAACGCTACTCCAAATATCTCAAGGAAATTAACTTAGCCGGCGATATTGTCTTTTTGAATGTAGCTTTCTTTGCCGTTTACTTTTTGTTTTTCGATACGCTTACTACCATTTTCAGAAGCCGGTATTTCGAACTTCAGCTTTTTTTTAATATCTCCTGGATTGTATCGGCTTACTTCCTGAACGTACACGACAACACGCGGACACTCTCATTTGAGCGGATCATTCGAAGGTTACTCAATGCCCTGGGGCTTTACCTACTTCTTATTTTTGCCTTTCTGGGTGTAAAAGGCAGTACGATCGACAAAGCGTTTATTTTTCAAGCGTATGTAGCCACTTCCCTGGCAGTAACGGTGTTCAATTTAGGCTTGCTCGTTTTTTTGAAATACTACAGGCGAATAGGGTATAACTTTCGCAATGTGATCATAGCCGGGTACGGCGAAATGTCTACTGAACTAAGAAAGTTTTTCACCTTTCACCCGGAACACGGCTACAAGTTTCTGGGATATTTCGACGACAACTTCAACTCCCCTATCATCAAAGGGAAAGTAAGCACTATAAAAGAAATGGCACTGAGCCAAAATGTCGATGAAATTTATTGTGTGCTACCCTATATGGATCCGAAGCAAGTGAGAGACCTTATCAATTTTGGAGAAGATAATTTCATAAAAGTACGGGTAGTACCGGATTTCAGGGGGTTTCCTTTTAAAGGTGTGGAAGTACAGTTGTACGACTTCATACCAGTGCTCGACTTCCGGCCCATCCCATTAGACGATCAGTTCAACAACTTTCTGAAACGGGTATTCGACATCATATTTTCGTCATTGGCCATTGTTTTTGTCATCAGCTGGCTGTTTCCAATTATCGCAATTTTTATAAGAATGGAATCTTCCGGGCCGGTAATTTTTAAGCAAAAGAGGTCAGGGAAAAACAACAGACCCTTTGTTTGCTACAAATTCCGCACGATGACCATGAACAAAGATTCTGACCTGAAGCAAGCGACAAAATTTGACAAGCGAATCACTAAAGTGGGGGCTTTTCTCCGAAAGACGAATCTTGATGAACTGCCACAGTTTTTCAACGTGCTGAAGGGTGAGATGTCAGTAGTAGGGCCACGCCCGCACATGCTAAGGCATACCGAGGAGTTCTCCAAGTCCGTTGACAAATTTATGCTCAGGCACTCGATAAAGCCGGGAATAACCGGGCTCGCCCAGGCAAAGGGCTATCGTGGCGAAACCAACACTGTGGCTAAAATAAAAAACCGGGTAAAACTGGATCGCTTTTATGTGGAAAACTGGTCGCTCTTGTTTGACCTAAAAATAATCATGATGACTGTCTCTTCTATGATAAAAGGAGACGAAAACGCATACTAAGCTGCTCCTAAAGAGTATTTAAATTCCAGCAACACTACCACTTTTGATTATTAATCCTTCGTTTATGTTTCGATTTGTACTTATTCTATTTGTTTTCTCTTCTACCTTTGCCTTTGGGCAAGACTCTATTCCCAGTTACTCATTTTCCCTGAACGGCCTGATAGCCAATGGTGAAACCGTTCCTTTTTGGCTGGCGTACGGGAGACATGGCATCTACCAGGGCAATCAGAATGAGGCGCTGGCGATAGCCCAGGCGCATCTCCCTTTTTACTTAGGCAAACATTGGAAGATAGAAGCCGGCGCCAAAGTAATTGGAAAAAATCAATTTGACCGCTCTTACCTGCAGGAAGGGTTTCTCAATATTCATTTCGGAAGCCTGCAGCTCAAGGCCGGAAAAGAAGAATACACGATCACGCAATATTCTGACGAACTCGGCTCAGGGTCCTACTACCTGAGTACCAACGCCCGCCCTATTCCGCGAATAGGGATTGGTTTTTACGACTATGTAGACGTACCGTTTACGAAAGGCTATCTGCAGGTAAAAGGCCTGCTGAATCAAGGCGTCCTCGACGACAACCGCGGCCCAAGAGGTACCCGCAATCCGCTCTTCCACGAAAAAATCGCTTACGTCCGAACCAATAAATTGATGTTTAATCTGCACGTTGGCCTAAACCACTCAGCACTCTTTGGAGGTAATACCCCCAGAAATGGCGGAACCGAAATTCCGGTTGACTATGTGTCGGTATTTTTTGGGAAGGCTTCAGACAAAGTCGGCGATACGTTTTCAGGCGAAGGGACTAACGTGGCCGGAGCCCACCTGGGACTGGCGGATATCGGGGTCAATTTTGATGTGAGCGACAAAGTACATATTCAAACCTACTACCAAAAGCCCTTTACCGATGGCTCGGGCTACTGGCAATTCTTCGAAAGAAACCGGGATCAGATATTTGGAGTAGTCGGAAAGGTAAAAGACGGGTTTTACGTGAAGGAATTTATTTTTGAAAGCATGTTTACGCTGTGGCAAAGCGGCCCCGGAGCTTTCGACCCTTATGTAAATGGGCGATCTTATGTGGCCGGAAAAATAGAAGACTATGACCAATTTCTGTTAGATAATTATGGCATTGTGGCGGAAGGGACTACAAAAGACGAGCTGATGCGGTTTCTCGTCCGTACAGAAAATCATGGGTTCCCCTACGGAGGAAGAGACAATTACTACAATAATTACTTGTATTACCGGGGGTGGACTTATCATGGAAACCTGATAGGGTCGCCGGTATTTCTAACGGTTGACCGGATCAAAAGTTTTTTGCCGGAATTTGATGACACCTGGGACCTGTACATAGCCAATACCCGGATAAAAATGAGGCACTTTGGGCTACGCGGCCAGGTAACAGAAAACCTTGACTACAAGATTAAATACACCTACACCCGGAACTACGGCACATACCAGGGCCTCAACAAAGGGAACCACCAGTGGGACAGCGCCGACCCCGATAGCGACTACGATTACTTCTTTAAAAACAAGAAAACCCAGGCGTATATTTTAATCGAATCAGGGTACCGTTTCAAAAACGTAGACGGGCTAAGCTGCCATCTCTCGCTTGGATACGACTACGGCGACTTGTACCGAAGCGTGGGAGCTATTATCGGGTTAACCTATTCTGGCAATTTTTCCATTCAAAACAGACAAAAAGAGTAGAACAACTTATCCAGGGCCATAACACCGGATACTGATTACGGCATACTCGCTTACTACCAACTGCTATTGGCCGACGCTCTCCACTCGTGCAATTTTGGGAATCAGATACCTTTTCCCAGAATCGACATGGTGGCATAAGACGCGTGTACGGCGTGACTCAAGCTTTTGATAGAGGCTTCCTTTAAAAATAAACCGGGCGTTGATGGCTACGTCGTCCAATAAGAATTCTTCATGCGTATTCTCGTCGTATTTCCTCAGGGCTTTCACCAGCCGCGGGTCTGACTGCGTGCTGGCCTTCGGGTTTCTCATGTGCAGCCTCAGTACGCCCAGGATATCAGCAGGAAAAACCAATTCATTCATCACCGGCAGCAGTACCTGTTGGAACTCCTTTCGCCATTCCCGCCCGTGGGGAGAAACCCGCCGCCCGTATTTTTCAGTCGTGATGAGGTGGGCATATTCGTGGATATAAGTGATGAGAAAATTGTAAGGGTTCAGGTTAAAATTCACCGTAATGGTATGCTCCCCTCTTACCGGATCGAAGCGATAATCTCCCAGCTTGGTCTGCCGCTTGCGGGTCACCTTGAAGTGGAAGGGCTTCTTTATCCATAGATCATAGCAATAGTGCGCGGCATTTTCCGGAACGTGTTTTTCCAGGATTTGAAAAAGCTTTTCTTTAGCCGATTCAGGTACCTTTATCATTTTTCTTTAAACAACAGCTTCACCGGCACCCCTTTGAAATCAAATGACGCCCGTAGCTTATTTTCCAAAAAACGCTTGTATGGCTCTTTGACATGGTTTGGATGATTACAAAAGAAAGCGAAAGTGGGTGTTTTGGTGGGCAATTGGGTGATGTACTTGATCTTGATGTATTTACCCCGGTAAGCTGGTGGAGGATATTTTTCGATTTCCGGCAGCAGCACATCGTTCAGCGCCGAGGTAGGCACTTTTTTATACCGGTTTTCATACACTTCCATGGCAAGCTCAATGGCCTGGAACACCCGCTGCTTTTTGACCATCGATGTGAAAATCACCGGAATAAAAGACAACGGCCCGAGTTTCTCTTCGATTGCCTTTTTGAATTTATCGGCCGTTTTGGTATCCTTTTCCAGCAGGTCCCACTTGTTCACCATGATCATGATACCTTTTCTGTACTTATGGGCCAGCACGATGAGGTTCATGTCTTGCGACTCAAAACCGCGCTCGGCATCGATCATAATCACCGCCACGTCACTATCCATCATAGCCCGAAGTGAGCGCATTACCGAGTAGAATTCGATGCTGTCGCGCACCTTTGACTTCTTGCGTACACCGGCTGTATCGATGAGGATGAAATCCTTTCCATACATCTTGTAACGCGTGTTGATGGCGTCACGGGTAGTGCCAGCCACATCGGTTACGATCGTTCTTTCCTCACCAAGCAACACGTTGATGAAAGAACTTTTGCCTGCATTAGGTCTTCCCATAATGGCTATCCTCGGTAGTCCTGCCTCCGGGTCTTCCTGGTCCTGCTCAAAGTGTCCTACTACCTTATCCAATAAATCGCCCGTACCACTGCCACTTACCGAAGACACGGGAACGATCTCATCGAATCCCATGGCATAAAACTCATTGGCCATAAATGCCCGCTCGGCATTGTCTGACTTGTTGGCCACGATATACACCGGCTTTTTGATGGTGCGCACCACATTGGCAAAATCTTTATCCAGGTCAGTAAGGCCGGCGTCTACATCTACCATAAACAGGATGACCGTTGCTTCCTGAAGGGCCTCCACCACTTGCTTTCGAATAGCCTCTTCAAAAACATCCTCTGAGCCATGAACGTACCCGCCAGTATCAATTACGGTGAAGTGCTTTCCGTTCCACTCGGCAAACCCGTAGTGGCGGTCGCGCGTTACGCCGCTCACGTCGTCCATGATTGCTTTTCTTTCTTCCACCAGCCGGTTAAAAAGCGTGGATTTACCCACGTTGGGCCGGCCTACTATTGCCACTATATTTGCCATGCGAATGTTAAATGAATTGCAAAAGTAATAAGAAAGCCGGGATTAATTTTTTTAAAGGGGATTTT
>CAYUJK010000294.1:3234-5170 GCA_964444895.1 uncultured Roseivirgaceae bacterium | reverse complement strand
GGAAATTGGGCATTGAGGCATTGGGCATAAAGGGAAGATAGGAAAATAGGAAGAGCGGAAGATACGAAGAGGAATGGAAAAAAGGCGTTATTATGTAACTTAGGTGCTACAAGCCAGCAGAATCTGGCGGGCTTGTGGTACAAAAGGTGTATTGATAAAGAAGTCGGAGCGCATTTCGAAGTAGCATTCCCCTCTAAACAGATTTCTGAAATTTTGATGCCAGTAACTTTTAAGTTACATTTGCGTTATGGATAAAGTCAGAGAAGTCATAGCCTATCAAAACCACTTTGAAAACTTCCTAAAAAAGCAGACCCAGAAAGTTCAGAACAAAATCTATAAAGTAATTGAAGCTATTGAGACTCTCGAAAGAGTTCCTGAAACCTATTTGAAACCGATAAAAACTAAAAAAGGTCTTTTTGAAGCTCGGATACAGCTAGGCTCAAACATTTGGAGAGTGTTTTGCTTTTTTGACAAAGGACAATTAGTAATTCTACTAAACGGCTTTCAAAAGAAATCACAAAAGACTCCTCAAAAGGAAATCGATAAGGCAAGCAAGTTAATGGATGCCTATTTTGAAGAAAAAGAATTTGAAAAAAAGAAGAAGAAGCCATGAACACTAAAAGTTGGAAAGACATAAAAGATGATGTGTACGGAGTAAAGGGTACAGCCAGGAGAGATGAATTGGACAGGGACTTTGAGTCCTTCAAAATTGGTTTGATGCTTAAAAAGGCTAGAGAAGATAAGCACTTGACTCAAGAGCAACTAGCCGAGCTTGTTGACAAAAAGAGAACTTATATTTCGAGAGTTGAGAACAACGGCAGCAACTTAACTCTTAAGACACTTTTTGACATTGTAGAAAAAGGACTTGGCGGAAAAGTCAAAATTTCAATTGAAGTCTGAACAGGAAAATACGTGTTCCAGCCTTAGACGGCCGTGAACTCTAAGCAGTCAGCTTGCCCCGATTATTACATTAATGAGACAACAAATAAATGAAAAAAGCAATAGTAATTGGAGCCACTTCAGGAATTGGGAAAGGGCTTGCAAGAATACTGGCTGACAATAACTATAAAGTCGGAATTACAGGGAGAAGAGCCGAGTTGCTCCAAGAGTTGAAGAGTGAAAAACCTGGCTCATTTTACCTCAAATCATTAGATGTAACAGACACGAAACACGTAGTTGAGAAATTGGAAGAGTTGACCACTGATCTGGGTGGACTTGACCTGCTAATTCTAAGTTCAGGGACGGGCGACATTAACAAAAATTTGGACTTTGAAATTGAAAAGCAAACAATTAACACCAATGTTTTGGGGTTTACTCAAATTGCAGGTTGGGCATTCAACTATTTTGAAAAACAAAAATCCGGACACTTGATCGCAATCAGTTCTATCGGTGGACTTCGTGGTACCCGGCTAGCACCTGCATACACTGCGTCAAAAGCGTATCAAATAAATTACCTGGAAGGACTACGGCAAAAAGCGACAAAACTCAACGAGCCGATTTTTGTAACGGATATTCGGCCCGGACTTGTTGATACACCAATGGCTAAGGGAGATGTTTTGTTTTGGGTTATGCCAGTTGACAAAGTGGTCAGGCAAATTTACAGGGCGATAAATAGAAAAAACAAAGTCGCCTATGTTACAAAACGCTGGCGGGTAATGGCAGCTATAATAAAAAGAATACCCAGACCAATCTATGACAGGATATAGTAACTTGAGTTTTCAGATAAGTCCATATTTTTAACCCCATTAAATCCTTACAAAAAAAATAAAATGCCCAACTGGATAGAATACCCCCTGCAATTGACCGGAAACATGGTTGAGTTGCTACCATTGGAAGAGCATCATTTTTCGGAGATAAAAGAACTTGCAAAGGATAAAAGAATATGGGAGCACTACATTTATGATGGGAGTGCTCCGGCGAGGTTTCAGGAGATTTT
>CAYUJK010000294.1:0-3134 GCA_964444895.1 uncultured Roseivirgaceae bacterium | reverse complement strand
TATGGGAGCACTACATTTATGATGGGAGTGCTCCGGCGAGGTTTCAGGAGATTTTAGAATCGGCGCTAGCCCAACGGGAGAAAGGAAGCCAATTTCCCTTCGTCATTTTTCATAAGGTTGACAAGAGGATTATTGGGAGCACTCGATTTTTGGACATTCAGCCCGTACACAAAAAGCTGGAAATAGGAAGTACCTGGGTTCACCCCAATTTTTGGGGAAGCGCCGTTAACCTTGAGTGTAAGTTTCTCCTCCTCACGTATGCCTTCGAAAAACTTCATACAAAGAGGGTTCAGTTTAAAACGGATGAAAATAATGTCCGGTCAAGAAAAGCAATTGAAAAGATAGGTGGGCAATTTGAAGGGATTTTGCGCAACGACATGCTCAGAGACAACAATACCCTAAGAAATTCAGCGGTATACAGCATCATCGAAGGAGAGTGGGAAGAAAACAAAATGAAACTGACCAGGCTTCTCCAAAACAAATAGAATACTTCTTTTGAGCGGAAGGGCATGACAATTTTCGCACACCCTTTTTTGAGCCGAGCCAACCCGTTAAAAAGTTTTATCCTCAATCTCTGGATTTGCTTTTCCAAAAAGAATTTTTCATCCTGAGTGTAATAATTTTTTGGTTTCAGCCACTAACCTGTTAAATCAAAAAATAGACTGATGAAAATTAAAATGATTCAAATCGGAATCGCCCTTCTTTCAGCGGCGATGCTTGTGGCCAGCGCCATGCTATTTAAAGAGGGTTTCTTCAAGGAAATGTCCTTCTACCTTTTCCTGGCAGTGGGCAGCACCAATGTTCTTTTACTGCACAAATTATCCAAAGGCGGCAGAAAGTCATGCCATTTAAACTGTGTTCCACAATAACCCCCATAGCCATGAAAAAATTACTGTTTACACTCACCGTTCTTCTGGGAACGATCCCTAGCAAAGCGCAAGACATTACCGGCGATTGGCACGGCGTATTGAAGGTTCAGGGAATGGAGCTTCGCCTGGTGTTTCACATTGCCAACGAAGGTCAGCATTTTTCCGCTACCCTGGATAGCCCCGATCAAAATGCGTATGGCATCCAGGCCAGTCACATACAGTATGAGGACGCTCACCTTTCCATCACGATAGCTTCTCTGGGAGCGAAATATGAGGGCAAACCAGAAGAGAACAATAAAATTGTGGGAACCTTTAGCCAGGGAGGTCAGTCTTTCCCTCTTATTTTGCGCAGAAATGAAGTAAAAAAGCAAACACTGCACCGGCCCCAGGAGCCCACAAAGCCTTATCCCTATTACGCCGAAGACGTTCGCTTTCCCAGCGATGGAGGTAAGATCAAGCTTGCCGGAACACTGACTATGCCGCAGGAACAAGGAGTGTTTCCTGCTGTCATCCTGATTACCGGAAGCGGGCCGCAAAATCGCGACGAGGAGTTTATGACCCACAAACCCTTCCTGGTATTGGCCGATCATCTGTCGCGCCACGGCATTGCGGTTTTGCGGTATGACGATCGGGGTTTTGCCTCATCAACCGGCGATTTCGCGAGCGCCACTTCTTTGGACTTTGCCGAAGATGTGAAATCAGCTATCGAATATTTAAAAACCAGGAATGAAATCGACAAAAAACAGATTGGATTAATTGGCCATAGTGAAGGGGGGCTCATTGTGCCTATCGTTGCCACCCAATCGGAAGACGTCAGCTTTTTGGTGATGCTGGCAGGCCCCGGGGTGCCGGGCGATCAGATCCTGCTGGAGCAAACCGAACTGATCGGCAAAACCATGGGCGCCGGAGAAGTAGAAATTGGTCGGGAGCAACGCCTGGCAGAACAGATTTTTCAGATTGTCAAACAGTCTGAAAACCCTGATGAAACGGAGTCGAAGTTGCGGGAATTTCTCAAACGGGTTTTTGAAGAAAATCCCGAACTCGCGGCATCTTCGGGTATGGACAAAGAGTCTTTTATCAACCGGCAGGTGGCTCAAGGTGTGAGGCCGTGGTTCAAATACTTTCTTCAGTACGACCCTGCCGTTTCATTGAGAAAAGTGCAATGCCCTGTGCTGGCGTTAAACGGAGAAAAAGACGTACAGGTAAGTCCCAATAACCTGACACGCATCCAGAAGGCGCTGGCCGAGGGTGGAAATAAAGATGTGACAATCAGGGAATTTCCCGGTATGAATCACTTATTTCAGGAATGTGAAACCGGGGCTATGGCCGAATATGCGAGAATAGAACAAACATTTTCACCCATAGTGCTTACGGAAATTTCAGATTGGATTTCAATGCAAATAAGTGAGTAGCGATTTTTACCAAACCTCTATTTTGCCCTACTCAGCCATCATCATTAAGATATGCAGGGCATACACCCATACCCAGGAAGACTTTGAAGACTACTACCAGGAAGTCTGCCTTCAGATATGGAGAAGCCGGAACAACTTTCGCGAGCAATCCGAATGGTCTACCTGGGTATACAGGATATCCTTAAACGTGTGCCTCACATTGCTAAAGAAGCAGAAAAATGGGCAGCAGTATTTCGTGTCAGATGCATTGCCACTGGAAGCAGCAGTCGATAACCATGCCTTTAAAAATGAAACACTCAATAATTTATACGACGCTATCAAACGCTTATCGGAAGTGGATAGGGCGGTCATTTTACTTTACCTGGAAGAAAAGTCATACCAGGAAATCGCAGACATTATGGGAACAAACCCAAACAACGTCGGCGTGCGCGTAAAAAGAATTAAAGAACGGCTAAAGAAATTATTAGATGGAAAAATCAATTGAAAGTATATGGAAGGAGGGCTTTTTGGAAAATGATCTATTAATAGCTCCCAAGGTGAACAAATTGTACAATCAAAAATCAAAACTTTTGGGCGACAAACTCAGGCGAAAGCTGAAGGCAAACGTTGTGGCGCTTGTGATCATGGCCCCGGTCTTCCTGGTTATTTACTATTTTCTGGATGCTACATGGCAGGGTGCAGTTATTGCCGCTCTCTTCCTTGGTCTTGCGTGGTACACCCACCGCCAATTACAACAGTTAAATACCATCCCCGAATACAAAAACAGCTATGAATTGCTGAAATTTTATGATAGTTGGCTCAAAAAAATCATTTCCAAAAATGTTATAGTCATGCGGATGTTTTATCCTCTGAC
>CAYUJK010000293.1:0-5179 GCA_964444895.1 uncultured Roseivirgaceae bacterium | reverse complement strand
CACTGCTATGGTAGCGGTGGGCGTTTTGCTGTCGGGCGTTTCGTCTTGCTTAGGCGCTACGTCCTCGCTTTTGTCTTTGCAGGATATCAGACATGCTAATAATGCTACTGCTAAAAAATTGATCTTGTTCATATTGCTTTTAGTTTAAATTCCTACACAATAAAAAGCCATAGAACAGAAACCTGCGGCACACGATTGATAGATACCAAAGCCCGATTGACGAATGCGCCGTTTGGGTTGACGGCTCAGAAAATACCCGGAGCGTATATCCTTTGCCTTTAGGGCGCGTTTGTAGTATTGACTTTTCGTCGCGTATTTTGAACCCCAAAATTGTATACACCATGCTTAAACCATTAGCCG
Source organism: uncultured Roseivirgaceae bacterium (assembly GCA_964444895.1). GTDB lineage: Bacteria > Bacteroidota > Bacteroidia > Cytophagales > Cyclobacteriaceae > CAJXNP01. The sequence continues at coordinate 4,819 of CAYUJK010000293.1, read as the reverse complement.
GTCTTCTACTGATGCTCTTCCTTCATTCTGCTTCCTTTGCCCAGGAAGAGGAGCAGGAGGAGGCCAAACCAAAATTTTCGGACCGGGTGTTCGTTGGCGGCAACTTCGGGCTGGGCTTCGGGGACGTCACCTATATCGATCTCTCTCCTTCTGTAGGGTACGCCATCACGCCGAAGCTGCTGGGTGGCGTAGGCGCCATATACCAGTACACACGCTTCCGAAGGGCTGATTTCTCCTCGCATACCTACGGCGGAAGGCTATTTGGAATATACAAAGTGTTCGATCCTTTTTTTGCCCAGGTGGAGTATGAATACCTGAATTTTGAATTTTTGAATGCCTTCGGCGAATCGAACCGGGCCAGTTTTTCATCCGTATTGGGTGGTGGTGGCGTTAATCAGCCGGTGTCAAGAAACCTGATGCTGATGTTCACCGCGCTATACAATTTTTCATACTATTCCTACCCCCTTGAGCGCCGCCCCTATGCGAGCCCCTGGGTGATCAGGGTGGGTGTGAATATTGGTTTTTGAGGGAACGGGAAGGGGTAAGCGAATAGAGAGGTGGGGTCGCCAACAACTGCCATGAGGGCTCATCAATTATAAAACAGTCTAAAAAATGTTAAAGGTTTTCACTGTTTCCCCCGTTTAACACATCCGCAATCTCCCGAAAGCTCTCCAATCCGGCCTCGATGTTTTCAATGATCTCGTTGGCCAGAATATCCGGGTCGGGGAGGTTGTCGAGGTCGGCCAGGCTTTTGTCTTTGAGCCAGAAGATGTCGAGATTGGTTTTATCCCGGGCTATGATTTCTTCATAAGTAAATTTGCGCCATTTTCCTTCGGGACCTGTCCTGACAGCATCGTCGGGGTCCGCCGACCAGGTTTCTTTCCGGGCGTGCCTGTTGACAGGATTATAACACTGAATGAAATCTTTTAAGTCTTCCGATTTCAGTGGATTCTTTTTGAGGGTATGGTGAACATTGGTACGGTAGTCGTAAATCCAGACTTCTTTGGTCCAGGGATTTCTCGACGCGGGTTTGTTATCGAAAAAGAGAACATTTGCCTTAACGCCGTGGGCATAGAAAATGCCTGTGGGCAACCGGAGGATGGTATGAAGCTCCGTAGTTTTTAGCAATTCCTTTCTCACGGTTTCTCCGGCGCCGCCTTCAAACAAAACATTATCCGGTAAAACCACTGCAGCCTGCCCTGTGGTTTTCAGCAACGTTCTGATGTGCTGTAGAAAATTCAATTGCTTGTTGGAAGTGGTGGCCCAAAAATCCTGGCGGTTGTAGACCAGGTCCTGCTTTTCCTGCTCGCCCTCTTCGTTGGTAAATGACATACTGCTCTTTTTGCCAAAGGGCGGATTGGCCAGCACATAATCGTAGCGCACACCTTCGTCGGCGACCAATGCATCGGCGGAGGAGATGAAGGTTTCTCCGTCAATCTCACCGATATTGTGCAGGAACATGTTCATCAGGCACAGCCTTCTCGTATTGGCCACGATCTCATTACCATGGAAAGTGCTGTTTTTCAGGAATTCCTTTTGCTCCCGGTTCAGGTCGTGATGCTGAATAATGTAATCGTAAGCCGACAACAAAAATCCGCCTGTGCCGCAGGCGGGATCGCTGATGGTTTTCATGGGCTCCGGACGAATGCATTCCACCATCACCTTGATCAATGCCCGCGGGGTAAAATACTGCCCGGCGCCGCTTTTGGTGTCTTCCGCATTTTTTTCCAGCAGCCCTTCGTATATCTTTCCTTTCAGGTCGGCGCCCATCATACTCCATTGCTCCTTGTCGATCATGTCGATGATCTTGTACAGCTTGGCGGGGTCCTGGATTTTATTTTGCGATTTCGTAAAAATCTGCCCCAGCATACCCTTGGTGGTGGAAAGCTCCCGCAGCATCCAGGTATAGTGCCCTTCCAGCTCTGCGCCGCGCTTGCTTTTCAGCGTCTCCCAGTCGCAGCCTTCCGGCACTGCAATCTTCCGGCTGTAAGGCGGCCGGGAAAATTCATCGACCATCTTGAGGAACAGCAGATAGGTAAGCTGCTCCAAATAATCGCCATAGCCCACGCCATCATCGCGCAGCACATGGGCAAAACTCCAAACTTTGGATATAATTGAGGCTTCGGTCATGGTTTATGCTGTAGAATTTTTTAAGTGCAAAATATCATGCAGTTTATCGTGCAGTTTATAGGAGCCTGTTTTTTTACTTCCTTCGTAATACACTAATCTGGCATTTGACAAATCCTTCAAATCCTCCTTTATTGTTCGTTCGGAAACGCCGAGCTTTTCTACTAAATTTTTTACCTTGACGCCCTCTTCTGAATAGATTAAATAAATAATCTCCATTAATCGCTCCTTGACACCTTTTGTATTGCCTTTAAAAACTTCATCAATCTCTTCTTCTATTTTTTCTTGTAACGTTCTTGGATCAAACAGCACTTTTCCTGAAGGACGTCCTAAAGGAATAACAACTTTAAAAATATGTCCTTCAATAAATTCCGGGTTACCTCCACCTGCATAATCCTTTATAAACTTATTTACATTGATGATTCCGGAACCCAACTCATCTACCCTTCCTATTTGTATAAAGAATTTGGCTATCAAGGGATTTTTAGGAAACGGGGAGAATGTGTCGGGAGAAATGGGGCCTTCGCCATTGGGATTATTTGCATTGACGGTCTCTACGTGATCCTTAAAAATTGTGAATATGGCGGGTTGTGCATTGGTATATTCACGATGGACGATCAGGTTGGCTACGATTTCTCTGAATATCATTGTTCGTAAGCTGACGCGTTGATCGCCCTCAATAAAAAACTTATCAGGCAGGTGTTTTGCAACAAAGTCCATTAGTTTTTCATAGGCATCAATAAGGTTAGTCTGAATATACTCCCGATCATCGTATCGGTCCATATTTTCACGCCTTACCAACGCATCAATTTTATAATGAGGTAATACCTGCTGAATCAGTTCATCCTTTCCCAATAATAACACAGCTGCCAGTGTATAACCTTCTTCACCCGTTTGATAATCCCTTTTCCATAAACCTGCTTTTTTTAACATGTCCTCATCACTTAATGAAAGCCAGACATGATTGGCGTTGTTACTTTTGATCAGGTTACGGATTTTGGGAAAAAGTTCTTGTTTGAAATCCGAAAATTGAATGTTTTGATAGATGATTCCTTCTGTGTAATGAGTGCGCTTCCGGTTGTATATTTCCGCTATTTGTGAGGGTTGATTTACGCGAAAATCGCCTTCATTGCTTCTGTCAAAAACAACGCTTCCGGACCTATGGACTTGTGAGCTTTCGGGCACCTGTATGTGAATGACTATACCTTCCTCGAAGGAGTATTCCCTGGGAAAAAGCAAAAAAGGTGGGTCCAATTTGTTTGGATTGTTAGATTGGGTAATCAGATTATTTTTTATTTGTTCCAGTTTATCGTCTTGAATGCCTGTAATGGAACCGTCATCTCTTACGCCTAATAATATATCACCTCCGTGGCGATTGAGCATTGCACAGATGGAATCGAATACATTAGCTGGTAATGAGTTGGAGGACTCCTTAAACTCCAGCCTGATACTTTCCTCTTGTTTTAATAACCTCTGTACTCGTTCAATGCTCATTATTTAAGTAGGGATGTGATGTCCAAATATAACCAATCCAGGCAATCTCAAAAACCTCAAACTAAATATGATTTAATTCGATGGATAATGCGCTTTGATAGATTACTTCTCGCCTCGCCGTCGGCAAGCCTTTGGCGGCCGATGGAAACCCGTTACCTAAGATATTATGTACAGACATTGCGCATCCAATAATTCTGTGCGTCAGTTCATTGATATTATTTTCAATCCTATTCATCTTTTATCCTGTCTATCTTTTAATCCTCTCATCATGTTCAGACACTATCCTCTCCAACAACTTCTCCGCCGGTTCCCAATCCGGTTCCTTGCGGCAGGCTTCCAGCTCCGCTTCCGTAAGCAACCTCCCTTCAAATGCTTTTTTGAGGATGCTTTGGCGCAGGGCTTCGGCTTTTTCCAGGCTCTCGTCTATGCTGACAGATAGCTTATCGCAAACGGAAAGGCGGGATTCGATTTCCTGGGCGATTTGGGTTTGTTCCTCTATTGAGCACAATGGCAAAGGATAATTCTTAAGTAATGTGGATTCAATGCTCTCTACAGTGGTTCCATCTTTCGAACATTTTTCTCTGATATCTCTCTCTTGAGACACGCAATACCAATAAACAAAGTCACTTTGCAATTTATCATTTGGAAGAAATGATTGTAAATCTTGATTGACAGTTAGTCTTCTGCCCGCCAATGCAATGGGTAATGTTCTTCTTAAAATACCGCTCCTTACTACAAAAAGAATTGCACCTTTTTCTATCCATTTAGCGGAAGATTGTTCAATGCTCAACTCCGTAATTTTATCCTGTGTATCGAGTATTGTTTTTGTTTTCATATCCTTTGGAGAAACCCAAAGAACATCACCATTTTCCCAATACTCTACCTTGCTTTTTGATGGAGTTCCCCCGCCTTTCCATTTTCCAAAATCCCCTAACTTCACCCATCTCCACCCCTCCGGCAAATTGTCTGAACTCCCGCTTGGGCGGGACAGGCTATGATTTCGTTGATTTTCCTGATGGCCTTGATTTTTTTGGTATGGAACCTCAGGCTCTGCGGCGATTAGAAAATCGGAATCATTTGATTTTACTTTTGTACGCCACTCTTTCGTCAACGCTCCCTCAAAGGCTTTTTTCAGCACAGCCTGGCGGTAGATCTCGAGTTTTTGTTTGGCGGTTTTCAGGTTGGCAATGCCATTGTC
>CAYUJK010000292.1:0-5213 GCA_964444895.1 uncultured Roseivirgaceae bacterium | reverse complement strand
CTGATGGAGGCTGTCAAATACTGCTCTCTCGGGCAGATCACCCATGCGCTGTTTGAAGTAGGCGGGCAATACCGGCGGAATATGTAGAAGAAATAATTGAATGGCAGGTCTACCCCACTTCTCTCACTTCGTATTTTCTTCCATTGAAATCGAAGGAGCTGCCTTTCCTGGCGCCCTGCATCAGCTTGCCGATGGGCGAAGCAGGTGAGAGGGTGTAGAAGTCCTGGCCTCCGGCGTGGACCTTTCCAAGGGGAATGCCGAGATAGAAGTTGCCCTGGTTGGTGATGATCAGGCTTCCCGGCCCGGCTACTTCGTTTTCCCGTTCGGGGTTTAAGCGGCTGAGTGCATTTTCAAGCCTCAGGGCTTCGGCCAGTTGGGCTGCATACTTGTCCTTTTCCTGCTGCATCATCGCGCGGCCTGTTTCATACTTGTCGCCGGCGCTGCTTTTTGTTTCTTCGTTGGCCGCGTCTTGCAGTTCTTTCATGCCTTTTTGTGCGGTTGCTATGCGCTGCTGTATCTGCTTTACACATTCATCAAAAAGAATTCGCTTCAATGGGTTCATGGGTAAAAGGTTTAGGGAACAGCGGCTCACCGCGTAGTCATGATATAGTCTTTGATGAGTGTATTGAGAAACTGTATTTTACTTTTCGGAGGGTCGTCTACCTGAAGAAGCTTGCTCATCTCATCCGATAGTGCAAAGACCGCCTGACGGTGGCCCTCGTTGGGGTATTTATTGTACCTTTCCAGTACGGTTTTTACCATCAGCATGTCATCTTCAGAAAGCTTTTTCACCGATGGGTACGAAACAGCATAATCGTCGATAGACTGGAGCTTTAGCAAATCGGCAATGCTGAAATCGTAGGTTGGCTTTATCTTTACTACCACCGTACCAGCCAGCACATCGCCAAGCCGCTGGGCTTTGTTGGAAGAGCCTATCAGAATACTGGCCAGCGCCCCGGACGAAAAATAGATGTCCAGGGCGCGAAATGCCCACCGTATAATGTAATCGTTCAGTTCAGGTTGTTTGCCATTTAGTTTGATGATTTTCAGGTTTTGCATTCTTTTGCCAAAACTTTGGCCGTTCATGAAATATTCCATGGCCAATGAATAGAAAAAGAATAAGGGAAAGATGATCAGGTATACTACCGGGCTTTCGGCATTGCCGGCCAACACGATCATCAGAATGAAAAAAATAGTAAAGAGGGAAAATGCCAGAATCGCAAAATCGGCTACAAAAGCAAAAATTCTCTCCTTCAATGAGGCTAATTCATATTGAATTGTTACATTTTGGGTGGTATTGATTTCTATCAGCCGCATACTTTTTTACCAAACAGGAATGAAAGAATCCAAATTTATTGAACAAAACAAAGAAAAATGGGAAAAACTGGAGCGAATGCTAAACGCCCAAAACAATGACCCCAATGCCCTCAGTGATCTTTTCATTCAACTGACCGACGACCTCTCATACTCGCGCACCTTCTACCCCAACCGCACCGTGCGGGCCTATCTCAATAATCTGACGCGAAAAATATTTGAAAAAATATACATCAACAAAAGGGCAAAAAAGGACAACGTTCTTTACTTCTGGAAAAAAGAACTCCCGGCCATCATGTTTCAGTCGCGAAGGGAGCTGTTGATCTCGTTCATCGTGTTTGTAGTGGCCATGGCCATAGGGGTATTTTCCTCTGTGGTGGACGATGATTTCAGCAAGATGATCCTGGGGCAGCAATATGTGGACATGACTGTGGAAAATATCGAGAGCGGAGACCCCATGGCCGTGTACAAAACGATGAACCAGGTAGACATGTTTCTGGGCATCACCTGGAACAACGTGCTGGTGGCATTTCGCACCTTTGTATTTGGGATATTGCTTGGGCTCGGCTCCCTGTTTATTCTTATTTACAATGGCATTATGGTGGGCACCTTTCAGTACTTTTTTATAGAAAGGGGCTTGTTTATGGAGTCTTTCCTGACTATCTGGATACACGGTACATTGGAGATTTCCAGTGTGGTGATCGCCGGGGCGGCGGGCTTGGTGTTTGGAAAGGGGCTGCTGTTTCCGGGCACTATGACGCGCCTGCAGTCGTTTCAGGAGTCGGCCGTGCGGGCGCTGAAGATTTTCATCGGTGTAGTTCCCATTTTTATTCTTGCCGGCTTGCTGGAGTCGTTCGTGACGCGCTATACCGACGTTCCTGATATCCTGCGGGCCGCCATTATCTTGCTTTCAGGAGGGTTCATTGTTTACTATTTCGTGATCCTCCCCTTCAGAACGGGTAGGCGGGCTCCCAAACCCGAACCTTTAGGGAAATCGTCAGAGCGGAAATACAGCGGCGAAGCCATGCTCCAGGGCGAAATCACTAACATCAGCGAGATTTTCAACTTCTCATTTGGTCTCTACCAGTCCCGGATGAAGAATTTTCTACCCCTTGTCATCGCACTTTCACTCATCAATGTACCGCTGTTCGTCTTTTTGATCTATCCTGATACCTTAGAGTTTTTCTACCTGAACAGTCTTTCCGATCAGCTTTCCCGGCTGTTTGACTATCAGGCATACCCGCCGCTGCTGTTGTCCAATTCAGTGGCTATGGCGGTGATACTTTTTCTTTTCAGCCGCATGGTGGCCGAACATCAAAAGCCGTTTTTTTCGTTTTCTGCTGCTGACGCCATGATGCTCGTTAAGTTTCTTGTCGTGACATTGATCCTCAATTCCCTATTCCTGATAGGCGCGCAGCTTTGGGCGCTGCTGTTACTTTTTGTGGCGCTGCCATACGGCCTGCACGGTCTTATGACACTATACCGTTCGGAAAAGAGCCTTTTTCGGGCCTTCGGCTACTCTTTCGAGTTGTTGCAGGGGAGCGGTGGACGCCTGTGGGGTGTATACTTTTCCATGTTTATTCTGGTGTTCATCGTATACCTCTTTTTCAGTTCGCCGCTGTTCGTATCGTCTACCCACATACTGGAGTGGAGCCTGCCCTACAGTGAAGAAAACATTACCTTTGTGGTGTACACGTTCAAATTCTGGTTCATGACTTTTTTGGTATACATGTCGTTGCCTGTTATTTATGTGCCAATAGCGATGAACTACTATTCGCATGAGGAGATCGTATTTGCCCGGGGTCTGAAAAAAAAGATTGCTAATTTTATTAAGAAATGAGTGTGATGCTTGTCCGTAGTTTACCGGTTACGCTGTTAGTGATCCTCACGTTGAGTGGCTACGCTCAGTCGCGCTTTGACAGGGAAAAATGGGAAGAGGCCAGGCAGGGACTGGACTATCGCCATCTGAAGCCTGCTCAGGAGGTTGACGGGCAGCAACAGATGGAAGGACAGCCCGGCAAGCAACCCGATGGAGAAGACGGCGAGGTTTCAGGCAGTGCGGTGATTCCCATTGGCGGCTTTGGCCAGATAATAGCCTATATTCTTTTCATCGCCCTGCTCGTGCTGATACTCTATTTCATTATCCGCTTATTCGGAGGACATAACCCCTCCGTAAAGCAAGAAACGCAAGTGGCCGAGTTGGAAGATATCGAGGAGCGCATTATGGAAACCGACCTGGACAAGCTCTTCAAAAAAAGCCTGGAAGACAAAGATTTTCTACAATGCATCCGGCTGCTCTACCTCATGGTTGTGAAGGGGCTTTCTGAAAAGCAACTCATTGCCTGGCAAAAGCACAAAACCAATCGAGACTACCTATACGAGTTGGAAGAAGAGCAGTACAAGAGGCCGTTTCAGCAACTCACAGCATTATACGAGTGGGCCTGGTATGGCAATGCTTCGGTAGATGAGCATGCTTTCCAGGAACTTGAGAAACAATTTACATCATTCAAAAACCGCATTTTGAAAGGTGAATAAGAAGAACAAAATAGTGTTGATAAGTCTGTCAGTAGTGGCTCTGCTGGTGGTGGGGTACTTTGTTCTTGTTCAGTCGCGTTCCACCGGGGGCAACTACCATTGGCGCAAGACCTACCATCCCGACAAGAAAAACCCCTTCGACACCTACATTATTTATCACCTGCTGGAAGAAGGTACCCCGGACGGCAAACTAACCCGCTCAGAAACCTCTTTTAAAAATTTTAACTGGCGGAAGGCTGAGCCACTCAATTATGTCTTCATAGGCGATCATGCCTACTATTCTGCCCAGGACGAAGACAGCCTGCTGGCGTTCGTGGCCGCTGGCAATAACGCCTTTATAGCGCACAATTATTTTAGCTACACCTTTATGGACAAATTGGTAGGAGTCGATACCCTGGAATCCTACCTCCTTTACCAGGAAGCGCTGTCGATAGAGAGTTGTGTGGATAGTGATTGCTACGTATTCAAATACCAACTGCCGCAAGAGGTGAAGGAACTGCAGGAATGGAACTATTTTGAGTTTCCGGCGGTCACGAAAGGAGTGGAAGAAGTAGGGCACTTCGATACGATCTATCCGAATTTTATCAGAATCCGGCATGGGGAGGGAAACTTCTATTTTCATGCTAACCCCCTCATGTTTACAAACCTTTTTATGGCAGATAGCCTCACCTGGCAGTATGCCGACGAGGTCTTTGCCCAGATGCCTGCCCGGCATTTTTATTGGGATCAACATGCCTATGTAAACCTTTCAGACATGTACTCGGATGAATACCAAAACCCGCTGAAGCATATTTTCTCTACCAGGTCGCTGATGTGGGCATGGTATGCTATGCTTTTGCTGGTATTGCTGTACGTATTGTTGAACTCCAAGCGAAAGCAGAACTTCATTCCATACATAGAGCCCAATGAAAACTCCACCATCGAATTTACTGAGACTATCGGGCGCCTGTATTTCAAGGAGCAAAATCACTATAAGATAGTTCAGTTGATGATGAAATTGTTTTTATTTAACCTTTATCATAAATACCGCATACCTGTTCACAAAACCCAGGACGAGCCTACGCTGGCCCGGCTGGCGGCAAAGACAGGGGCGGAAGAAGGCCTATTCAGGAAAATAGTGGACAAGTACAATTTCTTTGCAAGCAAGGCCTTTACCGAAAACAAAGACCTGATCGAATTCTATCAATTGATAACCGCTTACAATAACGCATGTAAATAATGGAAGAAAACTTTTTCGAACAACCCGACGAATCGCTGCAGCATACCCGGCTGTCGCAGGAAGACATCAACGCCTTTATGAAGTACGTGGGCGCAGTAAAATCAGAAGTGCGAAAGGTGATCATAGGCCAGCGCAAGCTCATGGA
>CAYUJK010000291.1:0-5257 GCA_964444895.1 uncultured Roseivirgaceae bacterium | reverse complement strand
ATCTATGGAGACCAGGATAACGAGGTGTTTTTTGACTTCACAGGCGATACCCAGGTCTCTCTACTTGTGCGAAATAATTTGCTCAAAACGGATATCGATGATTTGGACATTAATTTTAATATCATAAACCAGGATCCAAAGTTTAAGAGTCCTTTTAATTACAATTTTCGGATAGACTCGCTCTCTCCCGCTGTGAACGCGGGGGCAGCCATCGGCCTGGAAGTGGATATCGACAGCACACAGCGCGATGCAGAGCCCGATATAGGCGCTTACGAGTTTGTACCACAATAAATACCGTTAAAAATGAACTTTTTCCAGAGAGAAATAAGCCTCCCTGCATACAAGAGGGGCTTTCATCTTATCACCAGTGACATCGTAAACCAAATGCCCGAAATAGGGAAAATCAGGGCGGGTATGTGCCAGGTATTTATCAAGCATACCTCTGCTTCCCTTACCATCAATGAGAATGCAGACCCCACGGTAAGGATGGATTTTGAAAGCCACTTCAACAAGATGGTACCGGAAAATATGCCCTACTACAAGCATGACTATGAGGGTGCTGATGACATGCCCGCTCATATTAAGGCTTCCATCCTCGGAAGTTCTGTATTGCTTCCCATTACAAATGGAAGGCTCAATCTGGGAACATGGCAGGGCATTTATCTCTGCGAACATCGCGACTATGGCGGGGCGAGAAGAATAGTAATTACGGTATATGGAAACTTGCAGCAGGCGTAAAAAAAATAAAGCTGCCTTTGGGAAAGACAGCTTTAAATGGTTTATACAGCTAACTAAACTATTTGTTTGCATGATCATTTGGGGTACCGGTCCAAACAATATGCTTACAAGTGTTGAGCAATATTAAGAAATTTTTTCACTTAAATGATAATTTTTTTAAAAGTTTAATTTCCCTACATCTGTATAGTTATCTTCGTTTCGTCCCATTGTTATGAGCGTAAGTCTGTAAATATCAACATAACACATTGATTTACAGGAGCAAATATGGGTGTGTGGGATTTTGGCCGTGAATTTTTCGTCCGAAAATTTTTTTATATACACTATTAGGAACTGGTGTCTTTCAGCCGGGAAAGCTCCACTTTTACTTTGTCTATTCTATTTTCTTCTATGGAAATAATGACAAACCGGTATGCATCCAGCCTGATTTCCTCATTCACTCCGGGAAAGTCCTTGTTGATGGAGAGGATAAGCCCACCCAGGGTATCATAGTCCCCCACGGGCAGCGCGAGCCCGTATTTTTCATTGATATAGTCGATTTCCTGGCGGGCGCTGAAGATGTAGCTGCTTTCGTCTAATTTGATTTCTACCAGGTCGTCTTCGTCGTGCTCATCCTGTATATCGCCAAAAATCTCTTCGATAATGTCTTCGATAGTTACGATACCAGAGGTGCCGCCAAACTCATCGACTACCAGGGCTACGCTTTTTCTTTCTGTGATAAACTGGATCATCAGTTCCGAAGCAAGCATCGTTTCGGGGACGAACATGATCGGTGTGAGCATGTCGTCGATTTTCTTCGGCTTTTTGAACATTTCCAGTGAGCTGCAGTAGCCCACGATGTTGTCGATAGAATCGTGGTATACTAAAATTTTGGAATGGCCACTTTCAATGAAGGCCTTTTTCAAGTCGTCAATGCTGTCTTCTATGTCTACCGTGATGAGTTCCGCGCGCGGGACCATACAGTCCCTCACTTTGATGGTTTTGAATTCGAGGGCATTGGAAAAGATCCTTGCGTCTACTTCGGGTTCTTTGTTGATCTCTTCATGTACCGGCCCCAGGGTTTTCTTGACAAAATAGTTTAAATCGGTGAGTCCGAATACCGGCTGCTTTTCTGAGTATTCCAGCTTCAGAATATTTTTCAGCAGCACCCGGGAAAGCACTACGATGGTCCACACTACCGGGTACATGGCCAGGTAGATAATATAAATGGGCACCGCAAAAAAAGAAAGCATTTTGTTGGGGTTGATCAGGAACAGGCTCTTGGGTGTAAACTCAGCCACGATGAGTACTACCACAGTGGCCAGCACCGTTTGGATGAGCAGCTCCAGCCAATCCTGACGCAGCTCCAAGGGGAGCGTCGCCTCTATAAAAGGGAGGAGGAGGTAGGCCATGAAAATACCGTAAACCACCAGTGCAATGTTATTACCTATGAGGGTAGTGCTGATGAACCAACTGGGTTTTTTCAGAAATCGGGCAAGGATAACGTCGCTCAGGTTGCCCTGTTTTCTGCCCAATTCGATCAGCAGTTTGTCCGATGAGATGAATGCAATTTCAATCCCGGAAAAGAAGAATGAAAAGACCAGCGATAGAGCAGTGATGACAAGATGATTGAATTCCATCAGTTTTTACTTTCTCTTTTTTTGTTGTTTGCCCTTTTTCTTTGCCTTATCCGAGGCCTGCGTGGGAGCATCCAGTTTCTTTTTGATAAAATTAAAAATAAAAAATGAAACCAGGCTCATCATAAACAGCCAGTACGACTCATAGAAGCCTACTGTGAAGGTCTGGTGAGCACCAATGATCAACAGGCCAATGGTAAGGTAAAAGAAGACAGATTGAAGTATTTGCATTATTGGTCTAAACTAATGGATCCGCTGGACTTTTTGATGGTATAGGTGCTGAAATCCTGGGCGGCTTCCAGGCCGTGCCCCATAGTGATCTCATTTTCGGTTTCTATTCGCACGAACTTTTCAGTGTAGATTTTTTCGCGCTGCGGGCTCCAGAAGAGCTCTTCGGTGTTGAGCTGCTCTTTATTTTTAAGCCCTTTTACTACCACGTCGCCGGTGGCTTTGTATACATTATCTTCCGCTGTGTAGTAGCAGTGGTTGGCCTTCAGGGTGTTGGTGGTGTCTCCCTGGTTGTCATAAAATTCTATGTAGATTCCTTCGGGGAATTCAGAGTCGCCATTTTCATAGGCAAATCTCACCGGGGCTTCCACCTTTAGTTTTACCAGGGCTGAGTCGCTGTACAGCATTGATACATTGTACGTTTCGGCTACAGGGCCTTCGTATTTGGGTAAGTTTAGCAGCTCCTCATTTTGCGAAGCGCAAGCCCCCAAAAAGGCCAGTAGTACTACTGTTGCCGATGCTTTGCCCAATCTCATTATTGTTTTCAAATAAAAAAAGCGGCCAATGAGGTTCACAGGCCGCTTTTTTGTGTTATTAGTTGTTAGTCTCTTTTCTGAATAGTAGCTGTTTCGTTTATCCAGCAGTTAACCCGGATTTCAGCGCCTACTTCATAGTTCCAGGTGAATATCTCTTCCATTGAGGGGAATTGTTCCTTGGCTTTTGCCATGCCCTCACGGTCGCCGGCTTTTTGATACCAGTTGTAAGCAGCCAGGAATACCGCCCTGTCTTGTACAGGATCTTTGTCTTGCTTGCAGTCATTGAAGCTGTTCATGTAAAGGCTGGCGATAAATGCAGGGGCTGTTTTATTGGTAGCATCAGCCGCTATGGCTTTTTTCGCATAGTCCCTGGCGGCAGACTTGCTGCCCTTTTTCAACTGCAGGTTCGCCAGTGAGATGTACGCTTCAGCCTTTGAGGCATTGTCTTTGGCCAGCTCTGCGGCTTGTTGATAATAGTCTTCAGCACAGCTCCAATCTTCGTTGCTATAGCAGTTGCTGGCAATAAGGATGGCTATACCGTATTCTTTTTCGCCACTATCGAAGATGAATTTGGCGGCTTCTACAGCTACGGGCGATACACTGAAACACTTGCCAACGATCGAAAGTCGCAAGATTGTTTTGGCCATTTTGATTTCGGGGTTTGCTTTAAACTTGGGCCCCAGCGTATTGGTGATCACTTCACAGTCCACGTCAATGATCTCAATCAACATGTTTTCGATCTGGTCTTTGATGATGGCCAGCTTTTCGGGATCGGCTTTTTGCGAGCTCATTTTTGTGTCGATGAGTTCTTCTATTTGCCCGAAAATTTCCAGTATCTCGTCATTTGAGAAGGCTTTGCTGTCTTTTTGATACCGCCGCACGATGTCAAAGTAGGCCAGCAGGTTGTTATCCCAGGTATTAACCTTATTAAGCTCCATCGATTCTTTGAAAAGTTCCAGTAGTTCTTTGTACTTGGAGCTATCGTCTTTGTAGAATTTGTAGGCAGAAAAAGCTTTCCTGTTCAAAACGCCAGCTTTTTCGTTGAAGTATTGAATCCGCAGATCGTACATGATCAGGGCGGAGTCCTGGTATACTGCCCGTTTCATAGCGTCCTTTTCGGATGTGGCCAGGTCATCATAGATCTTGTTGCCATTGATATAGATTGCTTTATTGAGATCAGGGGTATTGGCCAATAGCCATGACAATAAGTTGGCGGCCTGGCGATTTTTCCCTTCTTTCATCAAATCGGTGTAGCGGGCGTTAATCTCTTTTGCCTTGTTGGCCATGCTTTCGTCATCCGGCCATTTCCAGCCTGGCTGAGCTTCGGCGGCAGCGAACACCAAAAATAAAGCTACAAATGAACCAAAAATCTTCGCTTTCATAATTCTATCCTTTAGTTAAACCTTCTTTGTTTTCTGTACCATCCATAGGCTTGATCATTGAAGCTGATTCCAAGCCTTATTCGGAAGTAATTCTCTCTTACTAAGTTGTTTTCTGTCGTTCCCATAGTTCCTATGGTGGCCCCTATGTTTATAGTGGAGCCGCTGGATACAGGTAGGGAAGCACCAAAATTAATACCAAAATCCCTAATATCCTTATTCTCAAGGGAAATAGGTGTATTCGTGTAGCTCAATCCGGCCAGAAAAGTGATGCGCTTTAGGTAGGAGTTCACTGAAAAGAAATCAGGAGTATACTCTCCACCTAATATCAGCTTCGTATATTTTTCCATGGCCTGGCTGCTGCCCTGTATGTCGCGGAAGTCCTGCCAACTTTGATGATACATGTCAAAGCCGAGCGTCCACTTAAACTCTTCGGTAAGCGAAATTCCAAATCCGAATTTTTGAGGGATTGTCACTTTGCTTTCTGAATCTTTTAATACTATCTCTACTGTATCTGCCCGCTCAATGTCCCTTCCGGTGGCAAGCCACTCGTTGCGGGTAACATTCTGCGAAGCGCTGAAGTCATAAACAAGACCCGCCCTCAGCAAGGTTTTTTCCTTAAGCCTTTTTTCGTAAGCTACTCCCAAGCCAAAAAGAAAGCCATTGGAATTGTTTGACCGGAAATATGATGATGTTAACGCGCTTCCAGCCAGATTAGGAATGTTGATGGACGTCTCATTGTTGATGTTTCCGAAGAGATAAG
>CAYUJK010000290.1:3425-5276 GCA_964444895.1 uncultured Roseivirgaceae bacterium | reverse complement strand
TCAATTTCCCAGCGCAGGAAGGCCAGCTCCGAATTTCCCAATCCTTCTTTTGAAAAATGTCCGTCGCCGTATTTGGCATAAAATTGTTGGCGTAGGTGGTAGCGGCCTTCGGGATGATCACTCACGTCCGCCACTATCTTCGAAGCCTTTGCCTTTAACTCACTGATTGAATCGAGGTTAGTATGTATACTCATTAATAAATGTGTTAATGGGGAGTGAAAAAATAACTATAATTGTCAAAAAAATATAAGGCAGAATCAATTTAAGTCTCATATTTTTTATTTTTACAAAAGGGGGTAATAGAAACGATATGTTCTTGAGGAAGAAGTGCGCACTTTCCTTTGCGGGTATTATGCTAATAGCCCTGGAGCTACAAGCCCAGCCCGTGGTAAAGCTTGTCCAGACAGAAAAACCCGTTCACATAGGTAAAAAGGCACTTTTTTTCGAAGACCCTACCAGTGGGATGAGCATTGATCATATACTCTCACCGTTAGTTCAGGAGCAGTTTGAACCTTATCATCAGGACATCCCTAACTTCAAAGGCACGGCATCGGCTTACTGGCTCAAATTCCAAATCGAAAAAATAGAAAAAGGCGACTATTATCTGGAGGTAGGCACATCCTTTATGGATTCTATTTCCTTATTTGAAATGAATAGAAGCGGACAAATACATTCCGTGAGGCACAGCGGTGATGATTTTCCTTTTGATCACCGGGAAATAAAAGTGAGCAATTACCATTTTCAAATCGATCCGGAGGATGGCGCTGCCACGTACTACCTGAGAGTAAAGAGCAACCAGCCGCTCTTTTTTCCGCTTAGGGTAGGCAGCATCAAGGCCTTCATGGAGTTTTCGCATAAACTCGATTTCATCCAGGGCATTTACTTCGGGTTTATGCTGCTCATCTTTCTCTACAACCTCTTTCTTTACCTTTCCATCAGGGAAAAAATATACCTGTTGTACATTGGCTATGTGGCCAGCATCACATGTTTTATGGCGGCCATATTCGGCTATTTTTTTGAATACCTCTGGCCCCAGTCTCCGTGGATCAACCAACAGGTAGTGATCACCTCAGGATTAACAATGATCGCTGCCACCGTTTTTACGCGAAACTTTCTGGACACAAAGAATACCTCCAGGTGGCTCCACGGCATCACCCACGTCTTTTTGGTAGCCGGCATTCTCGTGGTAGTTTTGATCCCGCTTAACTTCAAAATTCAAGGGCTGGTGCTCGCGCAGGTGGCCTTGTTGCTGATGTCTATTTACTATTTGTTTTTGGGGATATACTACTTTTCCAAAGGCTATACACCTGCTAAGTTTTACCTTACGGCTTGGGGTTGCCTGGTGATAGGCATCTTTTTTGGCATGTTGGAATCGCTGGATGTGATTCCCGTGATGAAGTACCTGAACGCCATGCAAATCGGTTCGGCGCTCGAAGTCATGTTTCTTTCTTTTGCGCTCGGCGACCGCATCAACACCTACAAGCGCCAGCGCGAAGACGCCCTGAGCCTGGCCCTGAAAACGGCTCAGGAAAACCAGTGTCTCATGGAAGAGCAAAATGAACAATTGGAAAAGAGGATAGACGAACGCACCGAAATGATCAGCCGCCAAAACAATGAACTCATGCAACTTAATGAGGAAAAAAATACCCTGATCAGCGTGGTGGCACACGACCTGCGCATGCCGCTGAATCATATAAAGGGATTTTTGAATTTGTTTAAAATGGAAAATCCAGAGCTGGCACAGCAAAACAGCGAATACATCGACGCCATGACCGATGCCTCCAATCGGATGAGCGAGATGATCAGCCGGGTGCTGGACATCAATGCCATCGAATCCAAAAAAATAAACCT
>CAYUJK010000290.1:0-3325 GCA_964444895.1 uncultured Roseivirgaceae bacterium | reverse complement strand
GAAGCGATGGAGGGCTCTATACGGTGTGAAAGCAAACTCGGCGAGGGAACGCAATTCGTTGTTACCTTTGAGGCGTTGGATGAGCCAAAGGAGGTTTTGTCTGAGTAAGGTACCTTAGAATCTCCTACAGGGATGGTTGAACCAAAGACAGTCATGGGGCATTAGTCGCTGGAAATGCCCCAATACCCTATGACGACAGCCGCGATGCTTCGTGGTGGCATTAATGCAGCGCTAAATCTCCCCCTGTATCTGTTCCACCCATTTTTTCACTCTGCCGTCTGTTTTGTCGCGCTCGTTGTCTTCGTCGATCACCAGGCCCAGAAACATGCCATCCACGACCGCTTTTGATTCATCAAAAATATAATCGTCGGTGGGCCATTTTCCGATAAAGCGGGCGCCGGTGTCTTTTATTTTATCATGGATGATTCCCAGGGCGTCGATGAAAGTATCGGGATAGCCATCGGCGTCGCCCAGCCCAAAGTAGGCCACTGTTTTACCTGAGAAATCCACATCGTCCAGTACATCGATAAAGGGTATCCAATCTTCTTGCAGTTCGCCGATTTCCCAGGTGGGACAGCCCAAAATCAAAATCTCATAATCCTGCATGTCTGCCGCACTGGCGGAATCCACATTGTGAAGATCGGCCAACTCTTTGCCGAGCGCCTTTTGTATTTTTATGGCCACGTTTTCGGTGTTGCCTTCTGTGGACCCGTAGAAAATGCCTATTTTTCCCATTTTGAAAATTTTTAATAAAAGAAATTTGTTACTTACGCGATCGGTGCTCTAAGTTACCGGATAGAAAAGGTTGGAAAAATGACTATTGTCAGGAGTGAGGCAAACTCCGCGATCACGCAAACGGGCGCCACCCACCTCCGAAGCTTTCTCTTAAATTTTTTTAACTTGAAACAATTTTAACTGCCAACATGAAAAGCTTCCGGTTCCTTTTTTTCTACACACTATCGCGAGCTACATTGTTCGTTCTTTTTCTTTCGGGATTAATCTTCCTTTCAGGTGCGTCTGACGCGCAATCTTCAAAATCCGCCAAAACACTGCTGGAAGAGCTCGGCCAGCTTGAAGATGAAGATACGGCAAAGCTAAGGGTGCTTGACTTACTGGCGCTATCCTATTTGCAGAGAGATGTAGACAGTGCATCGGTATTTGCCCGACAGCTGCATGCATCAGCCCAAAAGCTGGAAAGCGCGAAATACATGATTCGGGGTCTTGCGCGGTTAGGCGATATCGCATACGAAAGAAGCGACTTCGAACAGGCCACCGCCTATTTCGCAGAAGCCTTGCGCTTTTCACATATACATGGCGAAACACACGACGAACCTTATCTCTTGCGCTGGATGAGTTCTGTAGCCAGGAAGAAAGGCGAATTTGCGAAAGGCCTTGAGTATTGCCTGAAAGCCGAAGCGGCGGCAATTGCCAATAAGGATACCGCCGAAGTGGCGGATGTATACAATAACTTCGGCATGATCTATCA
This sequence comes from uncultured Roseivirgaceae bacterium, assembly GCA_964444895.1. Classification (GTDB taxonomy): domain Bacteria; phylum Bacteroidota; class Bacteroidia; order Cytophagales; family Cyclobacteriaceae; genus CAJXNP01. Next base: position 1,839 of record CAYUJK010000290.1, on the reverse strand, counting down.
CAACCTGGGCAACTATGAAAGGGCATCAAAATACTATTTTAAGTCGGTAAAAATATGGGAAAACCAGGATGACGACCATGGATTGGTCAATCCCATCAATAACCTCGGCATGCTGTTTATTCACCAACGAGAATACCGGCAGGCACTCGAATATTTGAAAAAAGCGGCTGACATCTATGCAAAGCTGGAATATAACCAGAATGTGGGTAATACCATTCTAAATATGGGAATAGCCTACAACAATCTCGGGGAATATGACAGTGCCATCGCATATTTCCGAAATGCGCTGCCCATTTATGAAAAAGCCAGAAACAAAGACCGCATCGCTGTAATCTACCTCAATATAGGGTATTGCCACCTGGACCAGCAAATGTATGATTCGGCACTCCGCTATCACAAAAAGGCGCTTGCTATCCGAAAGAGCATAGGAAATGAGTTTGGTCTGGCGTCCAACCTTAATGCGCTGTGCGAGTGTTACTTAAAGATGAAAAGGTATGAAGATGCCATTTATCACTGTGAAGAGGCTTTCGACAAAGCAGGAACTATCAACGCTTTAGGTCACATCAGGACAGCCACGGGCCTTTTGGCCGAAGCCTACGAAGCCATAAGACAATACGACAGAGCTTACCACTTTATGAAACTCAATAAGGCATACAGCGACAGTTCGTTCAATGAACAGAAAACGAGACTGATAAATGACTTGAGAATTGACTACGAAGTCGATAAAAAAGAGCAGGAAATCGAATGGCTGAATACCACGAGCGATCTGCAAGCAGCAGAACTGCGGCAGCAAAAGCTGATCAGGAATATTTCTGTGGCAGCAGCGATTTTACTGGCGGCCCTGGGTATCATTCTTTTTCGGATTTACCGGCTGAACCGGGAAAAGAAAGAACTCATTGTGAAAGCCCGGCTTGAAAAAGAAAAACAGGAAGCCGAACGACTTAAAGAACTCGACGAAGCTAAATCGAGGTTTTTTGCGAATATAGCCCACGAATTCCGCACTCCTCTTACCCTCATTTTGGGGCCGTCGGAGCAGATACTGGAAGAATACCCGGATGCTAAATTGAAAGAAAGCCTGGGGCTCATTCGAAAAAATGCCGGAAACCTGCTTGAGTTGACCAATCAAATGCTGGACCTGAGCAAGCTGGAATCAGGGATGATCAGGCTTCGTCCCGAACGAAAAGACTTTATCCGCTTCGCCCAAGGCTGTGTGTTTGCCTTTGCAAGCCTTGCGGAAGAAAACGATATTCAGCTCAGCTTTGACAGCGACTTGACGAACCCCGTAATAGACTTTGATCCTGACAAGTGCTCCATCATTTTCAACAACCTGCTGTCCAATGCCCTGAAGTTCACACCGCCATTTGGAGAAGTAGCCGTTACAGTGAAACATGCCCCCGGCACCACCCCTTCCATGGTGGAAGTCGCCGTAGCTGATACCGGCATTGGTATTCAGCAGGAGCAAGTGCCTTATATTTTTGACCGGTTTTACCAGGTAGATGATTCCTACACACGCAAAACCCAGGGTACAGGCATTGGCCTGGCCCTCACCAAAGAATTGATAGAACTACACGGCGGAGAAGTTGAGGTAAGCAGCACTCCTGGAAAGGGAACATGCTTTACATTTACCTTACCTGTTCGCCAGGAAGGTGTGGAAGAGATCCATTTGGAAAGTAACGCTGAAACGCCCGGAAAAACAAGCCCAAATGCAGAATGGATTGAAAACCAAACTGCCTCACACAGCCTTACACCGGCATCAACCCAGCATAGCCGGGAAAATCTACCGGAGCACACCGTCCTGATTGTAGAGGATAATGCGGAGGTGCGAAAATTTATCGTGGA
>CAYUJK010000289.1:0-5314 GCA_964444895.1 uncultured Roseivirgaceae bacterium | reverse complement strand
TGCCAGAGCAAAAAATCAGAAAGCCAGGATTCGGCTGAGAACGAACAAACCGAAGAGAGCGATACGCTGGGCGCTATTTCGAAACCATTGGTTTCCCATATTTACACCGCTGATCCCTCGGCCCATGTTTTTGAAGGAAAGATTTACATCTATCCCTCGCACGACTACGAAGCCGGCATTCCCCAGGATGACTTGGGTAGCCACTTCGATATGAAAGACTACCATGTCTTCTCCATGGAAGGACCCGACAGCGAAGTGGTAGACCACGGCGTAGTGCTGGATGTAAAGGATGTACCCTGGGCCAAGAGGCAGATGTGGGCGCCTGACGCAGCCCACAAAGACGGAAAATACTACCTCTATTTCCCTGCTAAAGATGACGAAGATATTTTCAGAATAGGTGTTGCCACGAGCGACTCACCAAGCGGTCCGTTCACTCCCGAGGCTGAGCCGATCAAAGGAAGCTACAGCATTGACCCGGCGGTATTCAAGGATGACGACGGCACCTACTACATGTACTTTGGCGGAATATGGGGTGGCCAATTGCAGAGATGGCACACCGGCGAATATGAGCACGATGGCTCTGTGACTGACCTGGGCAAAGATGACGAGCCTTCGATAAACGCCCGCATAGCCAAAATGAGCGACGACATGCTCCAGTTTGCCGAGCCTGTGAAGGAAGTAGTGATTCTGGACGAAAACGGAGAACCCATTTTGGGTGGCGACCACGACAGACGCTTTTTTGAAGCTGCCTGGGTGCACAAATACAATGGCACGTACTACTTCTCTTATTCCACCGGCGATACCCACTACATTGCCTATGCTACGGGTGATAATCCGTACGGCCCCTTTACCTACCAGGGCGTAATATTGAACCCTGTATTGGGCTGGACTAACCACCATTCTATTGCTGAATTTGAAGGAAAGTGGTACCTCTTCTATCATGACTGTGAACTCTCTGGCGGACAAACACACCTGCGAAACATCAAAATGACGGAGCTTACCCATAATCCTGACGGCAGCATTCAAACAATTGACCCATATAAGAAGTAAAGCTGGCTTAAATTGTCAGTAAACCATAAGAAAAGCCCTGGTTACTCACTTGGTAGTAATTGGGGCTTTTTTATGCCCTTAAAAGTCTTTTCGAACAAAAAATGCGCTGTATCAAGGGTTACCTTTTGGTAAAACTTTCACAAAAGTTTCCAAACGCACAAAACCCGATGCAAGAATTAAAGGAACTCATCCTGTCCTTAAGCGCTACTGAACGCAAAGCCATTAAAAACTTAATGGCGGTAAAAGGCGGGCAAAAATGCCAAAAACGCCTGCAACTCTTTGATCTTATCTCTCAGAAACCCAGCATAAGCAGCGAAAATGCTGCAAACTATATCTATGGGTCAAAACCTAACTCCGCCTTTTCTCAACTAAAGCGACGCCTGAAAGAAGAATTGCTGGAAATGCTGCCCGTTTGCAGCGAAATAAACCTGGACCCCTACTCCAAGAATGAACAGGAATGCGCCCGCATATTGCAGCAAAGCTACCAGCTCATCCACCGTGGTCTCCACAACCAGGCTTCGAGGCTGCTGGACCGTCTCCAGGGAATAGCTCAAAAATACGAGTTTTGGGATTACTGCAATCTGGCGACGCAATACAAAGACTACTCCAAAGAAACGACTGAAAACATCCTCAGCAAGTACATTGGCACAGAGAAAATAGCGACCATCGACGCCGAAAAACTACTTGAAAATCCCGAAGGACACTTGCTCCAATCACCATCGAAGCGCCGCGACCTGCTATTGATATTGCAGCTCCTCGAAGACAAACTTGAATCCCGGACTGCCGGCTACCTGATCGCCGTGATTGAGCGCATCCGCAAGGTGATGAGGAAAGTTCCCGCGATATCAAAACCGGTGTACATGAAAGCTTCCTCGCAGCTAATAGCCAAAGCCTACATGTTGCAAGGGAACTACCGCAGCGCGCTTGAACATTTGGAGCAAGTATACAGCGAAACGGGCCCCCAGGCCTGCCACTCGCTCTTCGAAACGCTGTTTATCGCACGCCTAAAGCTTGGCCAGTACGATGAAGCCCTGAAACTCCTGACGAGGTGGGAATCCCAGGACACTGCCATGAACGCTCTCAACAAAAGAAGCTATTACAAAGCTTGCATGAATTTCAAACACCAGGACTACAAGTCAGTGATCAAAGAATTGAATGCCTCCCAAAAAAGCTATTCTGCCATGAGTACTTCACTAACATTCTGGGGGCGTATCCTGGAACTAATGGCGCTTTTGGAAATGGAAGAAATCGACTGGGCAGAATATCGGCTGGAAGCACTCCGGAAATTCTTCTTTAACCACGAACTCAACCATTACTCACATTTCAACGCCGCATTTAATGTTTTTAAATCGATTTTTTCTTTCCTTCACCAAAGGCTCAACCCTAAAAAAATTTTCCACAGCAACCCGTCAGACCTAAACCTGGCCGACTACAAGCCCGACATTTTCAATTATGAGGTGATTGATTGGTATCAGTGGACTCGTTCAAGGATTGCAGTTGAGCAGTGACCGATTATTCTTTCTGGCTCACAGCGCCATTTTAAAATCTACTTACACTAATAAAAAAGTCGTGATAAGACTCTCCGGGCACTTTTTGATTGTACCCACGACGCTTATTTTTTATCTTTAAATTTTTCACTCATTTAATTCACCTTCACTATGTCAAAATTTACAAATCGCATTCTGTTATTTTCTATCCTGCTCCTGGCGTACGCCCAGGAAAGCTATTCGCAAACAGAAATAGACCTTGACGTCGAACACCAACTCATCAGGGGCTTTGGTGGGATGAACCACACCGTTTGGATCGACGATTTGAACGAAGATCAGCGGGAAAAGGCTTTCGGAAATGACCCCGGCCAACTCGGCTTGAGCATTCTCCGGATGCACATTGACCCCAATTCTTCTGCCTGGAACCTTGAGGTGCCCACAGCGCTCCACGCCCTATCAAATGGCGCCCTGGTATTTGCCACTCCATGGGATCCTCCCGCAGAATTACTGGAACCGGGCTCCTCACCACCCAGGATTCCCAGCGCAAACTACGCCGATTATGTAGAGCACCTCAATGCCTTTGACGCCTATATGGCCGATAACGAAGTGCCGTTGTACGCGATTTCCGTGCAAAATGAGCCCGATTATCCCGGTGGCTGGACACAGTGGACTACCGAAGAAATGGTTTCTTTTATGAAAAATCACGCCCAGAACATCGAAAACAAAGTGATGGCCCCGGAGTCGTTTCAGTTCCGGCGTCCGCTGTCAGACGCCATCCTGAATGACGACGACGCCCTGGCCAACCTCGACATTGTAGGAGGCCACATCTATGGCGGTGGCTTGTTTGATTATCCGCTTGCCCGCGAAAAAGGAAAAGAAGTATGGATGACAGAGCACTATACTTCCAGTGACAGAAGCGCTAACCTGTGGCCGGATGCCTTGCTTGTTGGCGTAGAAATCCACGATAATATGGAAGCCAATTTCAACGCGTATGTGTGGTGGTATATCCGCCGGTTTTATGGTCTCATTACCGATGACGGCAACATCTCAAAACGCGGATATGTGTTTGCGCACTATTCAAAATTCATCAGGCCGGGTTTCAAGCGAGTGGATGTTTCCGGCAGCCCGGGAGCAGATGTCACCGCTTACCATGCGGGTGACTCCCTGGTCATTGTGGCGGTCAACAACACTGACAGCCCGGTTGATTTGGATATCAGCATCGCAAATGGCAGCCTGATCGTGGACGAACTCACCAAATTTACCACCTCCGCTCAGATGAACCTGGTAAATGAGGGCTCCATAGCAGTGACCTCCAATGCATTTGCCTCCACGCTGAGCCCCAGAAGCATCAGCACCTTTACCACGCACCCCGGTAGCGGCGGAAAAGCTGACAACGAGCCTCCTGTGGCTGTGGCAGGCGACGACATCACAGTGACAGACGAGGATAATAACGGCACGGAGACAATTCTTTTGGACGGCTCCGCCAGCTCCGACAGCGATGGCTCTATCGTCAACTATTCGTGGTCGCGTGATGGAAACCAAATTAGTTTTAGCGATTCAGAATCAATTACTTTGCCCACAGGCACACACGAAATCATTCTGACGGTAACCGACGACGACGGTGCCAGAGCAATGGATACACTGACCGTAACTGTCAATCTTCCCGAAACCGCGAATGAAGTGTTTATTTGGCTGGATGCCGAATGTGGAAACGTGGGAACCAACTGGCTGGTGGAGGAGGACGCCTCCGCATCTAATGGAAAATACGTTACCGTAACCCCGGGCGTTCAGGCCCTGGAATCTCCTGCCGATGAAGCAAGCCTGCTTACCTTCACCTTTGATGTGGACGAACCGGGCAATTATAAATTTTGGGCCCGCATGACGGTGCCCAGCCCCGACGACGACTCTTTTTGGGTGAGGATGGATGACGGAGAGTGGGTATTTTGGAATAGTATTTCCGGCGGCAGCGATTGGGAATGGGATGATCTGCACGACTCCAATAACGCAAGTGCAGTTGTTACCTTCAACCTGGACGAGGGAAGTCATACACTGGCCATCTCTTACAGGGAAGACGGCGCTTTGCTGGACAAAATTCTTCTGACCAACACCGGCAACACACCCGAAGGAATGGGCGAAGCAGACCCAAGCTGTCCGCAGCCACCTCCGGTAACAAGTATTGAAGAATCTGCCGGCATCTACGCCATACAGGTGTATCCTAATCCTGCGAAAACAGAAACATCGATCGCCTCAAAAATACCATTTGATGGCATTGTGATCTACAGTATGGAAGGCCGCGAAGTGCTGCGAACCCATTATGCGGAAGCCACGCGATTCGCCACGCTGTCGCTGAACCTGAAATCAGGTTTGTACATCCTGCACATCAACGGCAGCGAGGGCACGGAAGTGAGCAAAATACTGATAGAAAACTAAGCCCGGTGGGAAGCGGGTGATAATTGAACCATCAAAACGCTACCGAAGGTCGGGAAAGATAGACAAAACAAACCTATAAGGTTTTAGAAACCTTATAGGTTTGATTCCTTTATCCACTAACGATTATCCGTCATCATCAACATGTGTGAACACCTAAGCGATTTGGAGAATGAACTGAAGGCGAAAGGAATCAGGGAAACCTATAGGGGACAGCCCTGGTCGCACAATTGCCGGGAGTGGGTTTACTACGATTGCGTGTTCGATTTGGAGAAAATAAGAAGCCGTTTTGAGTTCCCCTCCTTTGTTGAAACCCACGTCAACAACGACAACAAATCCGGGATGGAAGC
>CAYUJK010000288.1:4084-5316 GCA_964444895.1 uncultured Roseivirgaceae bacterium | reverse complement strand
TTGCCATAATTAAACAGTTAGTGTGTTAAAAATTTATTTAATAGAAAAATGCGTGTGTTAGTGTGCTACTGGTTATAATATTTAAAAACAAATGCCTCTTTTTAAAAATCGTAACTTGTGTTGGCTATAATACAAAAAATGAAAATTATATAGGATTTTTTTCGAAGGAATTTTTCTACTATTTAACTGTATTCCTGATACCGGCACGTTCAGGCTTTGCCGCGTAATCAATGGAGACTCAGTAATACCCCGATTTCAACACCTGTTTTTAGAGGAAGCGAATGATATTTTCATGTTATTCGTTGGGGTGCATCAAACTATTTTCTATTCTTGCTAAAGACAGCGAGCTGCTCCCCTTTTTCCTGGAACAACTTGCTCTACAACCTCAAATACAGAAACACATTGCTCACAGAAAGAACCAGCGGAATATTGCTACACATCACCTCCCTGCCTTCACCTTATGGCATAGGCGATCTGGGCAAAGCGGCTTATCGATTTGCCGATGTGCTTCACACATCCAACACACGGTACTGGCAGGTGCTGCCTATCAATTCCACCCTCAGGAAGTTCGGACACTCGCCCTACAGCGGCCTGTCGGCGTTTGCGGGCAACCCGCTGCTCATTAGCCCGGAATTGCTCTACAACGCAGGACTTCTTGCCAAAAGCGACCTCGGCGAGGTGATCCCTCACAGCGAAGAAGTCGACTTTGACCGGGCGCAGACCTTGAAAGCTCCACTATTTGAGAAAGCCTGGCTGTTGTTTAAGAAGCAGCGCGGACAAGAGCACTCCTCTTACCTCAGCTTTTGCAGAGAACACCAGTTCTGGTTAGACGACTACGCGTTGTTTGTGGCACTCTTTGAAAAGTATAAGGGAGAAACATGGAACCGCTGGCCCAAACCGCTTCGCGACCGGGAACCCTCTGCCATGAAAGAGGTTCGAAAAACCATGATAGAGGCCATTGAAAAAGAGAAATTTCTACAGTACCAGTTTTACCGCCAGTGGAATATGCTGCGCGCGTACTGCAAGGAAAAGGAACTGCTGTTTTTCGGTGATCTGCCTTTCTACGTAAACCTGAACAGCGCTGACGTATGGAGCTTTCCCGGTTATTTTAAGCTCAGCCGCAGTAAAAAGCCCCTACTTGTATCGGGCGTGCCCCCCGACTATTTCAGTAAAAGCGGTCAGCTATGGGGCACGCCGGTATACGACTGGGCAGCGCTTCAGGCCGACCAGTT
>CAYUJK010000288.1:0-3984 GCA_964444895.1 uncultured Roseivirgaceae bacterium | reverse complement strand
CCTGCGAACCTGTCGGTGATTCCCGTTCAGGATTTACTCGGTTTGGGCCCGGAAGGGCTCATGAACCGGCCCGGGACATCTGAAGGCAACTGGCGCTGGCGACTCCTGCCCGGACAGCTCAAAAAAAGACATGTTGATTTCCTTAGGGAGATCAATGATTTTTTTTGGCGAAACAAGGGGCCGATCAAGGTTTGTTAGCGTCCGCTAAAACTTGTATTTAATTATTTCGTGAAACAATTAAACTTTTTTCGCAGGGGAATCCTTATCTTTGTTATTCTTCTATCATGACAAAATATTTGTTGAAAATATCGCAATGCCTTGTTTTTGTCCTGCTCACGTTTTTCGGCGTTTCCAGCAATACGCACGTGATCAAATATTTTTTTGGTACTGCGACCAAAGAGTATGTATGCCTGGCAGAACCTGATACCGAAAGCCAGGCCGACAACACCGAGAAAAAGGAAACAGAAAAAAAAGAAAACAAAGATTATTGCATTTCATACTCCGTATTCACTTTTGGTGAGCTTATCGAACAACGATTAGATTCGCTACACAAAGAAAATGAAGATTTCCACGTCTTCAAGCCACAATCTCCTCCTCCCGAAGCCTCAAAGGCTTAACCCCATATCCGGAATATTCTGACAAGCTCTTCGTCGTCCTGGTTTTGTAAAAAATCGGGCTCATTTTTTATTTGATTAGTCAGCAGCAAGCGACGACGAGAGGGCGAAATGTAAATCAAAAAGAACAAAAAATGAACAATAGTCTTAAAATAGCTCACAACTTAAAAAATGACTTGCCAGCCAGTATAGTTGTATTTTTGGTGGCTGTACCACTTTGCCTGGGCATAGCGCTGGCATCAGGGGCGCCGCTCTTTTCCGGGATCATCGCCGGGATCGTGGGAGGTATCGTAGTAGGAAGTCTCAGTGGTTCGGCGCTTGGCGTTAGCGGACCGGCAGCGGGCCTTACCGTAATCGTGCTTTCTGCCATCATGACCTTGGGCTCCTTTGAAGCCTTCCTGCTGGCCACGGTACTTGCCGGTCTTATCCAATTGGTGTTGGGATTTGCCAAGGCAGGGATCATCGGCTACTATTTCCCATCTTCGGTGATCAAAGGTATGCTTACCGGTATCGGTATTATCATCATTCTCAAGCAGATCCCCCATGCAGTCGGGTACGATGCCGACTATGAAGGCGACCTCGCTTTTAGCCAGCCCGATGGACAGAACACCTTTACTGAACTGGCCAATATGGTCAATTTTATCAGCCCGGGGGCAGTTATCATCACGGTTATTTCACTGGCAATATTGATTTTGTGGGAACAGCCCTTTATCAAAAAGCTGGCCTTTACTAAAATCATCCAGGGCCAGTTAGTGGCCGTGCTGGCAGGTATAGGTCTCAACATCTATTTCCGTAGCAATCCCTCGTTCCAGCTTACAGAGCAACAGATCGTAAATATTCCGGTGGCAGAGAGCCTGACGGGCTTTTTCAGCCAGTTTACACTGCCTGACTTTGGGGCCATTGCCAATCCACAAGTTTGGGTGGTGGCTATCACCATTGCCGTAGTGGCCAGCCTTGAAACGCTTCTATCCGTAGAGGCCATTGACAAACTCGACCCCTACAAAAGGGTAACCCCTACTAACAGAGAGCTGAAAGCACAGGGAATGGGTAATATGATCAGTGGCTTAATCGGCGGCCTGCCGGTTACACAAGTGATCGTGCGAGGTTCTGTGAACATGCAATCTGGCGGCGTCACCAAAATGTCGGCAGTAGCGCATGGTGTTCTCATGTTTATATGTGTGTTGGCGATTCCCAACCTACTGAACCTGATACCGCTGGCCAGCTTGGCCGCTGTACTTTTCGTAGTGGGTTATAAATTGGCAAAGCCGGCGCTATTCAAGCAAATGTATCAGAAAGGCTGGATACAATTCATTCCTTTTATGGTCACCATATTAGGTATTATTTTCACCGACCTTCTGGTAGGAATCGGATTGGGTATGGCTGTGGCGATCTTTCAGATTTTGTACGAAAACTACAAAACGCCCTACCACTTTGATCCTGAGAAGCACCACGATGGCGAAACCATCACCATCGAACTTTCTGAAAATGTATCTTTTATCAACAAGGCGAGCATCATGCGCACGCTGAAAAAGGTACCTGAAAACTCAAAAGTGGTGATCAACGGAAAGAGGTCGGTAATCATAGACCCCGATGTTCGGGAAATCATCGACGACTTCCGCGAAAGCGCGAAGCACAAGAACATTGAACTGGAGGTAATAGGTATGGAAGACTCCAAGCGAAATTCCATCAAGCAATTTGACAACTCGGTGATAAGCAGCGCACCGAGACGTGTTTACACTGACGAAACAAAAAACGAGGTAAAAATTGAAAACTGAAGAAACAATGGAAACATTAGAAATAAATAATGCCACACTGAATAAGGAAATCCAGGATTTTATTACTCCTGAATTAGCGCTTGACCTCCTAAAAGAAGGTAACGAGCGGTTCATTAACAACTATCGTCTGAACAGGAATTTCCTGGACCAGGTAGAAAAGACTTCCAAAGGGCAGTTTCCCTATGCGGTCATTTTAAGTTGCATCGATTCCCGCGTGCCTACGGAGATTATCTTTGACCAGGGAATAGGCGATATTTTCAACGTGCGAATAGCGGGCAACGTAGTAAACGACGATATCCTGGGAAGCATGGAATTTGCCTGTAAGCTGGCCGGCGCCAAACTGGTACTGGTGATGGGGCACAGTGGATGTGGCGCCGTAAAAGGCGCCTACGCCGATGTAAAGTTGGACCACCTGACGCCCCTGCTCGACAAAATAAAACCCGCAGTGGAGCAGTGCAAGCACAATGGAAACGGCGACGAAAGAGATCATGTCAATAAAATTGCCGTGAAAAATGTGGAGCTGGTGGTAAATGAAATACTCCAAAAAAGCAAAGTGATCAAAGCGCTTGCCGATCAGGGCGAAGTACAGGTGGTAGGCTCTATGTACTACGTAGAAGACGGCAAAGTAGAGTTTTTTGACTGACAGTCCGAAAGGCCTCTGATTGCCGCGGTGCAGTCAGTTGTGAAATAGGTATTTGTCCTGCATGGTGGGGTCCAGCCATTTTTTGGTTGTCCATCATGCAGGACTTCTTTTTTTATTAACTTGCCGAAAAAAAGCTCCGATCCTCTATAGCCATGAGCATTCATAAATTGTATGTCAAAAATATGGTGTGCCCCCGCTGCATCAGGGTGGTTGGTGAAGAGCTTGAAAAGATGGGCTTTAAGCCGCGCACTGTACAATTGGGTGTGGTAGAAATAGAGCACGAGGGCGAGCTGCCGGCAGATGCCATCGCCAGCATGCTGGTACAGAATGGCTTCGACCTGCTGCAGGATAAAAACTCCGCCCTGGTAGAAAAGATCAAAGGCAGCCTCATCGACCTCATTTACTCCGACAAACTTTCGGACTTTAACCAAAACCTGTCACGCTACCTCTCCGAAAAGCTGGCAAAAGACTATTCCACCCTCACGGGCCTCTTCTCTTCCATAGAGGGCATCACCATCGAAAAGTATTTTATTTTACAGAAGATAGAAAGGGTAAAAGAACTGCTGGTATACAACGAGCTAACACTCAGCGAAATAGCCTGGAATCTGGGCTATAGCAGCGTGCAGGCCCTCTCCAACCAATTTAAAAAAGTGACCGGGCTAAACCCCACCTACTTCAAGAAAATAGGCATGGAAAAGCGGAGAAGCATTGACGATTTGTAAATTGGTTATTGGATATTAGGTTATTAAGTTATTAAGTTATTTGATATTCGTTATTGAGTTAGGTTGTATTCAGTGTTCGGTATTCTGTATTCAGTGACGTTGACTATTGCCTATTGAATATGGATTGTTCGATAGCTTCTGCCCAGGATTCACAATTCAAATCCCTGTCATATTTACATTGAAATACACATTTAAAACACGAATAGCAATCAACTTAATAACCTAATAAC
>CAYUJK010000287.1:0-5317 GCA_964444895.1 uncultured Roseivirgaceae bacterium | reverse complement strand
CTTGTTTTTGAGTCAGTCAAAATTACTAATCTTTGGTTATCACCAATATCATAAAAGCTTACGCCCGAAGCCCCAATCATCTGCATTGTCATGTTTTTCCCGCTTAAAACTAATCCCATCAATCCAAATTCTAGGGGAATATATTTTTTTGAAATCTCGTTATCAAAGTCCCACGCCTTTGCCTCAAGATATTCGTTTCGCGCTCCGTGATACAAATTGCTCTTAATAATATCAGAAATCATTTGATGATCCCTTCCAAATATCAAACTATTTTCTGGTCCTGTTCCATTTAGCCATTCACTAAAGATTGTATTCCAATTTACTTCTGGTCCTCTATGACTATAACCTCTGATATATCGAGAATCTGATATCCAATTTGTAATTCCATTACTTGTATTAACAATTTCCGTTTGACCTGCGAATTCTCCATTTAAATAGTGGTTAAAGTCAATCCCTACATCATCTCCTAAAGGTGAAACTTTAGTTCTTACACTGTTTCCTTCATTATCATATCTTACTTCAAATTCTCCTGGCCATCTACCATCAGGATCAATATTTAATATTGGGTTATTCCACATTGCACTGAATGGAGTCCAATTAGGAGCTTCTGATGCCAATGGATCCACAGCTCCAAACCTTCCAATGGCGGGATCGTGCATTCGCCATTTGTAGTGATACCAGCCCAGGTCGAGGTCTTTCTGCAATTCCTGGCCCTGATAGAGGTGCCGGTTATGAATCAAAGGTTCCGAGGCATCGGCTTTAATCCTGTCTGCGTTGTATTCGTTAAAAGTCAGGCCAAATGGATAGTAATCAGCAGCCTGGGTTACCTGTAGGCCGGAATTGTTCTTTTGGTGAACGATGCTCATTTCATCGAAATAGACATTAATGGCGCTGCTTACATTGCTCTCATTGGCCACGTAAATGTAGAGGTGGCCGTTTTTATCTGCGGTAAAAGAACGATCAAGCTTTTCAAAATTGTTATACGCGCTGTTGCTGATGGATTTAGCCGCAGAACGCTGGAATATGTGGTTGTCATCAAAAAACAAGTACACCAAGTAAGCCTTGGGGACAGTGGTACTTGGGGGTATGCCCGATGAGGCTACCGCAGCGTTGGTGTTCATGCCTTGCCACAGGGTTGCGGTTTCTCCTCCGTTTACAATCCCAAAAGCCCCGGTAACTGCCGCCCCTAACACCGCGGCCGTAATGGCTGCCGAACTACCACTCACCTGGTTGTACCTTGCATATACTTCCATATACACTGCATCGCCGGTAAGCACACGAAGGCTTTTGGCAGGTCCTACCGGCTTGCCCACACTTGAGTGGCCGTTCGTCCGGGCCGATTTGTCAGGGTTTACTACTTCCGTAGAGGACTTGGTATAGTTGAAAGTTGAATTTTGATGCCTGGTGGTAGCGATGTTGTGAAAATCAGATTCTTCCTGGCCGGCCAGGGGCTGTTCCATGGTAGCCCGGTAAGAAACGGTTTCCTTCAGCGCCCCGTAGCCCAGGCGTATATTGCCCAAATGGTCCTTATGGAAATATTCGTAGTCAAAACCGCCGCCATTTTTTACCGCCCTTCCTTCGGGGGTAGAAGCAAAAGTAAGGGCGTCATTATCATACTGGAAACTACCCAGATAGTCCGTTTTCCAGACCTGAACGCCATTTATCCTTACGATCTTACTGCGCTTAATACCAGTGGCATCATATACATACTGTATTTCGTCCACAGCGCCTCCCGGCCGGGTAAACTGAACCAGCGTGGGAAGGTTCAGGTGGTTATAGGCAATCTGTGAAATACCCTTATTGTGGTCGAATGTGAGGTTGCCGTTCCTGTCGTAGCTATACTCCTCAGTGACACTGGCAGGGGCCGGTTTAAACCCTAAAACGCTACCCGTACCATCTTCCATGGCTACCAGCCTGTTGCTTTCCTTCCCACTAAGGAGATAAGAATAGGTAAGGTCGTCAATGAGCGCCTTTGACCCCTGTACTTTATTGTACCTGGTCAGCCTCTTGATATTTCCATTCTTATCATATTCGGGTATCTTTTCATCATACATTCCTCCTTCGCCATTCCAGGAGGGAGATAGTGAAGTGCCTGTATTCCTGGCATAGTTTGCCTCCTTAAGGCGATAGTGTATATCATAGTCGTATGCATAAATCTGCTCTACAGGAGTTTCCTGTTTGGTATCTGTTTTCCACTTAATGGCCGAAATGTTGCCACTATAAAAATTCTTCTGTGTAAAACCGTTGATCCCAGCAGGGTTAGGGGTATTGTAGATCAGCTCCATGCCGAAGAGGTCGTCAGTATCGTCGTTATTTGCCGAGACATTCAACCCGGAATTATTGATACTCTTAAGCCAACCCCTGATGTTGTAACGATAATCCACAGACTGCAGAAATGTAGAGCCATTATTCGTGGAATGAACATTTTTTTCGATCAACTGGCCCACCTCATTGTACTTATTGGAAGCCATCAGTATCTTGGGTTGCGAGTTAATCTTATGGTGAATGGTACTCAATCTTTCGGCATTATCGTATCCGTATTCCTTTTCGATCACATCTCCACTCAATGAATTATAGAGATGCTCTTTCAACACCTTCCCTACGAAATCGTATTTCATGGTAGTCCTTTGAATACCAGAAGTATAATTTTCTTCAATTACCTGGATAGGCCGATAATAATAGTCGTAATATGTGACAGAGTTCAGCCACTTTCCATTGGGTAGTATTCTTACCTTGGAGCCGGTAACGTGTCCCTTTACTGAAGTGAGTCTCTCGCTGCTATTTGGGTAGCCTGATGGTGGACTAAAATTGAAGTTATTGCCTTCGGCATCCCACCCCGTGTTGTTGATCAGGTTGTAATTATCGTAGTAGGTAATAGAAGTTAAGTGGTTTGCTATATGAGACGGGTAAGTATCACTCGTATAGCCAACGCTTCCCGTTGTTGGGGATTCAAATCGGGCTGTTGAATTGACCACATTGTTCCTGACTGTTGCGATCGTTCCTGAAATAGTTGTCAGGCCTGTAAGTACCACTCTATTGAACTGGTCGTATTTAGTAAAAGAATATTGGTTGGTGATCCTTTGCTCTGGTGTTTGGGTAAGCCGTACCCTGCCCCACCTGTCATACACGATATAAGTCCACCCGCCCGATCCTGGCACGGCTCCTGGCGCACGTTTGGCAATCATTCTGCGCTCATCATCATACTGGTATTGAAAGGCCCATCGGTCGAGAAAAGATTGCTTGTCGGCCCCTGAAGCTTCGTACTCCGAGGCTAACCGCGCGACCCCTTCGGGCTGAATAACGAACATGAGATTTCCCGTAGGGCTATAGATGTAGTAGGTGTCAAACCAATTGGAAGCGCTTCCTACGCGGCTAAGTACTATCTGACCCTGTACGTTTTTATATTCGCGGGTTATCTGCCCGTCTTCGTCTTTTACTTCCGTCACCGAGAGCCTATTTGCCGGGTAGTTACCATTTCTTGAGGGAAATCCTGAGGTGTAGTATCTCCACCTCATAATGTTTTCTGAGGCGAGATTAAGCTTTGTAACTGAGGTCACGGGCTTGTCGATAGTACCATTTTTCCAATCTACCCCCGGCCCATAGACATCAGTAACCCTATCTAATGGCGAAAGCTCAAAAACCTTTTCACTAAAAGGCCTTGAATCCGAAGGTATGCCAGTAGGTGGTGAATTGTAAAATGAAAGTGCTTTGGATGCCCCTGAAGTTTGAAAGGTCCCGTTCTGTTGGTTAGAAGTAAAGGGAAGGTACTCCTTGGCCATTCTGCCGTAGGCATCATACTCAAAAGGAACGATCAAATCTTTTTGAGCAGGACTCGCTTTTACCTGAATGGATTGTGATTTCCTTCCCAAACCATCTACATATTCGTAGGAAGTGATTTTTTGAGAAGAAGAGAGCTCGGACATGGCAGCTTCTGAGCCTATCTGGACTAGGGCCTTTTCCGTTCTCACGAAGCTTTGGTCCATGCTGGGTGGAGCATTTACTACATCGTAAGGCCTGGCATACCACTCTCCGTTTGCAGAGCTTACCGAAAATCCCGGCTTAAGAATCACTTCCTTCACATATTGGAAAGATCTGGTGGGGGTGCCGGTTTGTATTTTGTTATTTTCATTGATATATATAAAATCCTGAGCTGTGCTCTTTAATGGCGACAATGCAGCCACCAGTACAACTATCGAAATTTTGGAAGAAATACGTATTGAAACCATGGTTTGTCGTTTTATTGGTCTAAAAAACTGATAATTGTATTACCGAACTCGTAACCGTTTTACCACATTGATCTGTTACCTTTAGTCGGACATTATAGTTAGTTGAAGTTCCGCCACAACTTGTATCTATGACTCTATAGATAAATTGATCAGGAGCCATTCGATTAGCTGAGGTTCCTAAAAGTTGCCAGGATCCAGGTGAACATTGGGAAGCCGCTACCTGGTATTCCCATCTGTAGGTGTAGGTGGAAGTTGGGCAGCCTCCGGAAACAGTGGACTTCATAAGCGTAGGGCTGGTTGGCGTATTATTGCCCGTGGTACAACTGCCATATTGAAAAACACTTCCTGAGCTTTTTTGCACGTTCATCGGTCCATCCGCACAAATGGAAACCGTAAGCTTCTGATGAACAGTAACTTCTTTAGACACCGTTACCGGGTGTTTTTCAGGGTTCGTCATGTGCAGGTACACGGTATAGGTTCCTGGACTTGTATAGACATTACTTACGGCAGACGAGGAACCCGAAGACTCATTTCCATCTCCGAATTCCCAACGATAACTGTTAGCCCCATACCCAATATAGGAAGCACCGGTGGTATTAAAAGTGCTGGCTTCTCCCGTATATAAATGTTGAGCGCTATTTAGAGTGATATTGTGGTCTTCATTACTGTTGGTTGAGTAATGATATCGGTACCTGGTAAGCAACATACTTTCGTAATCTCTGATATTTTTGAGCCTTGTACCTATATATTCGAAGTTGGTGTTCAAAGAATTCGGATCTGTAATTCGTGTTACCCCCACCATAGGTTTATGAACAAAACTCGTTTGATGCTGGAACGTGCCGGGATTTTGGGTCATGGATGTTAGTAATGAATTATTATACCCCCAACTATAGTTGACCGGAATGCCATCTTCTCCGGTAGCGGCTGTAGGATTTCCATAGGAGTCATAGCTCGATACAGCAAAAACCGTTTTATAGGCAGAATGATTTGAAAAGGCACTGCCCGCGCCATCGGTGGAAGACCAGCTAAAAGTGTCATAGTTAATGCCATTGCCAGCTTTAAGTGATTTTTTCTCCCAAAGGAACGGTTTG
>CAYUJK010000286.1:3318-5335 GCA_964444895.1 uncultured Roseivirgaceae bacterium | reverse complement strand
TAGTTAAAAATTCTTAATAAATTAAGGTCTTTAATACCAACGCAGTGAGAAGACCTCTAAGGATTATTGTAGTTGCATGTCTCGTTCTATGCGCTTCCTCTCCCTCATTTTCTCAAAGAATGGGGTTTTTTATCGATGACTACAAAAAGAAAACTTCCTTTGAGTTTGAAGTATACAACAATCTCATCGTGATACCGGTGATGCTGGGGGGCAAGGTGCCTTTGCGGTTTATCCTCGATACGGGGGTGAGCACAGCCATACTGTTCGAAAGAACCTTCACAGACATGCTGAATGTGGACTACACCCGTACGCTCACACTGATGGGCCTGGGGCGGCAAAAAGCGGTAGAAGCGTATGTGGCTACCGACCTTGAGATACACCTGCCGGGCCTGAGAGGTTACAGACAATCGCTGCTGGTGCTGGCCGAAGACTACCTGGAGCTCAGCAAGCAGTTGGGCACCGATGTGCACGGCATTATCGGGTACGACGTGTTTCGTAAATTCGTAGTCGAAATCAACTATGATAGCAAAACCCTCACCTTTTATGACCAAGAACATTTTAAGCCCCGGCGGAGATGGACGAGCTTCCCCATCGAAGTGTTGTCGACCAAGCCCTATATGCAGTTTCCCGTGTGGATGAACGACAGCACCCGGGTAGACGGCAATTTTTTACTGGACACCGGAGCCAGCCATGCCATATTGATCAATGACGATTCGGACGAGCGCCTGGCAGTTCCGGAGCGGAGGTTGAAGGCTTCGCTGGGCAAAGGCCTCACGGGCGAAATTTCGGGCTATTTGGCGCGCATAGAAAAGGTGGAGATCGGCAAGTTTGCCTTCGATGAAGTGATTGCCTCATTTCCCGACGACGAATCGTACTCCGACTCGCTGATGAACATCCAACGAAGCGGCACACTGGGCGGGGAGATCCTCTCGCGTTTTACCGTCGTCTTTGACTACCTGGAAGGCATGGTATACCTGAAAAAAGGTGTTGCGTACCGCAAAGATTTTGAATACAACATGAGTGGCATGGAGGTGACGGCCGACGGTCCCGGGTATTTGACGCTGAGGGTTTCGCAGGTCAAAGAGGATTCGCCCAGCGACAGTGTAGGGATAAAAAAAGGAGACCTCATTCTCGCCGTAAATGGCCTTAGCGGTGAATCGCTTTCCATATCCAATTTTTATAAGATCATGAACTCCCGCGAAGGCCGGAAAATCCGCATCCGGTTGCTACGCGATGGCGAAAAACACAAAAAAGTTTTTGTGCTGAAAAGGGTGATTTAGGTAGAGAGGGGTCTGTTTTTAAAAAAACATAAGAGCTTGGAGACTTGGAATTTTTGGCGGAGGGACTTAAAAATGTATTGAATCAACTATGAGTAGGAAAGTTTTTTACAACGAGGAACAGAATACACTTTTAAATAAAATAGTGCGGATTAAAATGTTCAATCCTGAAATCACTATTACTGAAAGTTTTAGCAATTGATATGGCGAAAAACAAGAAAATAGAAGTTAAAGGTACAGAAATAGCCATTTTTAAAACTCAAATGGATGAGTACATTTCTCTAACGGACATTGCAAGATATCGCGATACTGAACGAAGTGATTATATCTTGCAAAACTGGATGCGTAACCGAAGTACAGTTGAGTTTATGGGGCTTTGGGAACAATTCAACAATCCTGATTTTAATTCCATCGAATTCGATGGAATTAAAAATATGTCTGGCTCTAACAGCTTTTCTCTTACACCAAAACGCTGGATAGAAGCCACTAATGCCATAGGTGTCATTTCTAAAACAGGTAGATATGGAGGAACCTTTGCACATCGCGATATTGCCTTTGAGTTTGCAACTTGGATAAGTGCTGAATTCAAGTTTTACTTAATAAAGGAATTCCAGCGACTAAAAGAAAGCGAAAGCGACCGCCTGCAACTCGAATGGAATTTCCAGCGAACCCTTGCCAAAGTAAATTACAGCAATCCTTCGACTTCGACATCCGGAAGGAAGCCTACTTTTGTTTTTCAA
>CAYUJK010000286.1:0-3308 GCA_964444895.1 uncultured Roseivirgaceae bacterium | reverse complement strand
AGCAATCCTTCGACATCGCCACCTGGAAGGAGCTATTACCCTTGTTTTTCAAAAAGTATATGATTTGAAAGACCATGACCCGGCTTCGTAGGGGCCCTTTATCACCTGGTCACGGCCTTAAAAAGATTTGATCAACTCAATTCGTCAAGAATTCCTCACCTTTCTTGAGAATTTTAAATCGCCAGACGGCGTAAACCGTGGCGATGCACAGCGCTACCAGCAGCCAAAGCGGAGGATAAGTAAAGAAATCGAGGTAGCTTTGGCCGTGCGGTATCGCTACAAGGGGCACAGTGATCAACGCATCCAGGCCCAGTGCCGTGGCTGCCATGGTGACGCCTACCCGTAGACCGTTTTCTTTCCTCCCGCCCCTGTAGTAAACTGCAGCGCCAGCTATGGCAAAGGGTATGGTAAGGATGGCTACGATCAACACCTGTACGCCTGGGGCGTCCTTAACCCCGGGCACAAAGCCCAAAACAGCAAATGTGGTGAATATGCACAGCCAAACGATGGCTCCGCTTAAAATGGCTCGTATGGTTTTCATCGTTGCATTGTTGACTTTATCAATCGCGAGAGTTATCATACTGTCTGGTTAACGGGGTTCCATACTCCTGAGCTGGCGGTTGCTTTCACGTATTCTGAAAAGTCCTTCGCCTTTCTTCCCAATACTTTTTGCACATCGCCGGTCACGCTGGAATTTCGTCCATCCAACACTTCCTCAAACAAATAATTGAACAGCCAGATATAATCTTCGGGCAATTGGTGCTGCCTGAGCAAGGCTACATTTTCTTCAAGGCTAAGCGACTGAAACGTAATTTCCCGCCCTGCAGCTTTGGCGATTTCTTCAATGGCCTGTGCAAAAGTTAACAACCGGGGGCCGGTGAGTTCGTAAACCCGACCGTTGTGCTCATCCTCGGTTAGCGCGGCTACTACCACATCGGCAATGTCGTCGGCATCGATGAATGGCTCCAGGGTGTCCGCTCTTGGCAGGGCCACATATCCGGCCAGAATAGGGTCAAGAAACATGCTTTCGCTAAAATTTTGGTTGAACCAGCTCGCTCTCACAATAGTCCATTCCTGGGCGGTGTCCATTACTATTTTTTCGCAAACCTCGGCCTCCATTTCTCCACGCCCTGAGAGGAGTACCATTTTTTTGACGCCGTTTTCATTTGCAACAGCTGTAAATTTCCGGATGGTTTCCGGCGCACCGGGAATGGCCAGGTCCGGTTGAAATGTGATGTACACGGTGTCTGTTCCTTCGAGGGCTTGAGGCCAGGTCTCTGCGTTTTCCCAGTCAAAAGCGGGTGTTTCGCTGCGCGAACCGATACGAATGTGGGTATGACCCTGCTGGTGCAGCTTTTGTGCTACCCTGCTGCCGGTTTTGCCCGTGCCCCCCAGGATCAGGAAGTGTTGTCTTTTCATAATTCTTTTCTTTTTAATGGTGAAATTGATGAAGCAAAAATGCACCCGTTCATCCTCATTCATTTGTCTGAAAAGAATTATGATTTGTTTGAAAAGAACTGCTTTTTCAGGTCTGCGGGGCGAATACCAAATTTTTGCCGAAAGGCGTTGGAGAAACTCCCCAGGCTTTCGTAGCCCACATGCCAGGCCGCTTCCTGTACGGCTATGTCCGATTGACTCAGCAGTTCATAGGCTTTTTTCAGACGTTCTTCCTGTAAAAACTTAAAAACCGGAACACCGAACAGTTCTTTAAAATTTTTCTTGAGCTTATTGTTGTTCAGTCCAATGAGTTTGGCGAGTTCGTTTAGCGTGGGTGGCTTGGACATGTTGCGGGTGATAATGTTTTTGGCTTCTTCCAGCTTTTCTCTCTCCGTAGCGAGGAAAGGCTGGTCGTCCCGGCCCTCGGCGAGGTAGGCAAAAAAGTGAGATAGCAGTTCACTCACCTGGCTTTTCAGGAAGAGCAGCCTCGTATTGCCAGTGTAGGTAGTTGTCATTACCTTACGAACGGCATTTTGCATGTGCGGTGTCATATAAAAGCCCGGACCTTCTACAAAGTTGGCGTTGGGATGAATCAGTTCGGGGAGGTATTCTTTAAAGGCCTCGTGCTCGAGCTGCGGCAGCGTATGAAGGTGCTTGAGTTTGGTAAATATACTTATGGATTGAAGAGGTTTGTCGGGCTCTATTTTGTGGGAAAAGGAAACCCTGCTATTGCCAAAAAAGGAAATGGCGAGCCCCGTGGTATTGCGTGCAATTTTTGTGTGGTTTTCGTATTTGATTTCCAGTTCTACATTGCCCGAGCCGTAAAAGGCAAACCCAACGGCATCGCCGTCTATTTCGCACTTCTGAATAATTGTCTGTTCAGAGTTCGATTGTTCGATCAATACGACAAAGTTGTTGATTTCAATGATGTCTGTAGTCATTTGGTGTTTTTTGTCATGGAAGGTTAAAGATCAGCCTGCCCGGTTTAGTTCGAAAATAAGTGGAGGCTCGCTCCCTCCCCGGGCCTTTATTCATACGTTTTTTGTAAAGCTTTCGGCGGACGATGCTTTTTGTCCGCTCTCTGCAATCGTTGTGTGGAGGGTATTCACGATAAAAGGGTGGGGGAGGTTCAGAAATTTTTGTCCGCTAGTATTCGGGGCATGGCCTCCTGCACAGATTGAAAACCAGTAATTAACATTTGGGTATTATCTCATTGTGTGGCCAGATCATGATGTTAACATGGGTTGGGTATTAGTTTTGTCATGCTGAGTCGTTGCAATTCTGCGATCGGATGATTTTTGATGAGCTTGCAGGGTGCCAGTTGCCACGCCGAGAGCGTGGAATGTTTATAGGGACACATTGAGCATTGAGGGTACGACCCCGACGGGGTCGAATTCTTCTTATTGTCCTTAGCTATAAACAATGGAATCCTTCGGATTCGCGAAGTGCACATTACGTCATTGGTACTAATGACCATCGACAGGCGATCTAATGCATCATAATAGAGTGATCATAACACTAATATTCTATCACCGGCCTGAAGTACTCCTTGCCTGATTCGCATACGTGGCAGCGATAATGGTCGGGGAGTTTTTCAAAGGGTGTGCCGGGAGCAATGTTTGCACTGGGGTCGCCGAACTTTTTATCGTAAATGGTGAGGCAGTTGGCGCATTGATAGCTCAGGGTTTCCAGGTTCAGGCTTTTCTTTTTGCTCTTGGTGGTCTCCAGGTCTTTCTCAGGATTTAGCTGGCGAAAGTATATCTTGCTCAGCTCAATCAGCAGGGCGGGGATAATCTCCTTTTTTACGCCCTGCGCGTAGGTGAAATATTCGGAATTGTTGGCGTTGAAATCTTTGGCGTAGAGGATGTTGT
>CAYUJK010000285.1:3799-5347 GCA_964444895.1 uncultured Roseivirgaceae bacterium | reverse complement strand
GGGGGGTAATCCCGGAATCCATTTTTGTGATTGTTCATTGGCCTCGTCTCTGGCCTAAAGAAAGTCTATACGTTTGCCGCCAGCCAGTCGCCAACTTCCGACGTTTTGTAGGGCTTTTCTTTGGAAATATCTTCCGTTACTATTCCTTCTTCCAGCGATCGCTCCACCACATTGCGGATAGCAGCGGCTTCATCCAGCAGGTTGAGCGAAAGCTCTAACAGCATGGCGGCAGAAAGCACAGTTGCCACGGGGTTGGCGATGTTCTTACCGGCAGCCTGCGGATAGCTTCCGTGGATGGGCTCAAACACGGAGGTATGAACGCCTACCGAAGCCGAAGGCAGCAGCCCTAATGAGCCGGTGATGACGCTGGCCTCGTCCGAAAGGATATCGCCAAACATGTTTTCCGTCACCATGACGTCAAACTTCTTCGGCCATTGGATGATCTGCATGGCGGCATTGTCCACAAACATGTAGTCCAGTTCAATATCGGGGTAGCTGGGTGCCATCTCCTGGATGGTTTCCCTCCAAAGGCGCGAAGTGGCCAGTACGTTGGCTTTGTCCACTGCGGTCAGTCGTTTGTTTCGTTTGGCAGCATATTCAAAGGCCAGCTTGGCGATGCGCTGCACTTCTTCTTTGGAGTACACACAGGTGTCGTAGGCTTTGTTGCCGTCTTCTGTACGGCCACGCGGCTCACCGAAGTAAATGCCGCCGGTCAACTCGCGCACTACTACGAAATCGGCGCCCTCTACCAGGTCCTGGCGCAGGGGCGATTTGTGCAGCAGCGATTTGAACGTGCTCACCGGGCGGATATTGGCATAGAGGCCCAGCTTTTTCCGCATGGCCAGCAGGCCCTGCTCTGGTCTTACCTTGGCTTTGGGGTCGTTATCGTATTTCGGGTCGCCGATAGCGCCGAAGAGCACGGCATCGGAGTTCATGCACAGCTCGTGCGTTTCGTCGGGGTAGGGGTTGCCCACCTTGTCGATGGCAGCAGCGCCCGTGATGCCAAATTTAAAATCAAACTCATGGCCGAATTTTTTACCTACGGCGTTCATCACTTTAATGGCCTGCTCCACGATCTCCGGCCCGATCCCGTCTCCCGGGAGAGTTGCTATGGTGTATTTCATTTTCTTTTTGATTAAATAGTTCTCATTAACAAGCGGCAGGAGGCAGCAGCAGGAGGCAGTCGATTCCTCACTAATCGGTACACTCCGTACCCGTAATTTGTATTTATCCTTTTGGTAAAAATTTTTCAGGATTGTTCCCCATGCTTCCTAACATCTTCCCGATTTCCAGGTATTCGGCATGGAGTTTTCCATAGTTTTCAACATCTAAATATTGCAAGTCTTTAGCAAAATCCAGCCAAATTTGTGTTTCTGTACATTCACCATCAGCATCGGACATTTTGCTCGAAAAATGTTTGGGATATCTTCGTTTTCGGTAACCTTCACCAATATTTACACATATCGATCGACTTGATCTGCGTATTTGGTCGGTTAAAGAGTACTTCTCCTCTTGCGGAAATTGCTGTGAAATTTTATAAATCTCCAT